>CAKTMK010000004.1 GCA_934574045.1 uncultured Oscillibacter sp.
AGGTTTTGTAAAGGTTTTGCAGAATTTGATGAAGCTCAATATTGACGATGTTGTCAGATCATAGCTTGTTCAGCACGCCATAGACCTCCGCCAAGGCGCGGACATACTGCGGAAAATTGCGCCGCAGCTCACTGTCTTCCCCCGGCGGCGGGATCGGCCTCCGCATCATACGTTGAACTGCTCCGTGATCTCCCGTGCGGCAGAGAAGAAAGCGTCCTCGTCTTCGTCCAGCAGCAGGCGGAACACCTGATACCGGCGCAGCTTCTGGCAGAGTGCGTCCATCTTCTCATTCAGCTTCCACCAAAGCGCTATGTCCCGCTTCCGCTCATATTCTTCCGCAAGATCGGTGATCTGTGTCATACGCTTTTTCAGACGCATGTATTCGTCCGGAGATAGATTCAACAGGTCGGCGGTCAGCATACCGGCGGTCAACTGCTGGCCGTTCAGCTCCAAGGCGCTGCCATAGGTGTAGAAAATGACGCTGCCTCCCATGTGTATCCTCCCCTGTAAAAATTGTCTTACCTGATTTTTAATTTGTCCGCTCTTTTTCTCAGCATAGCATGAATTCCTCCACAATACAAGCAGAGGGAAGAAACCACGTGCCGTTCCGTGGTAACTCCCCTCTGCTTTTTTCGTTCTTATCGTTCCGATGGGAGCAATTTTTTTAAGGAGGATTCAAAATTGAAAAAAACCGATTGCTGACCATGCGTCCCATCGCCCCTCCTTTCCGGCGGCTGCGGAGATGCACGGCGGCGTCCCGCGGCTTGCCGATTGCAACAGAATGCCGAAACGCCGCCGCCGAAGCTCCGGCGGCGGCGCGGCACGTATGCTTTTCAGTCCAAAATGCGGGACGGCTCTCGGAACCCCCTTGACAAGGCTGGTTTATCCATGATAAACTCGTGCCAGCAGAGGCGGTTTATCTACAATAAATCAACGGAGGTGCGCAATGGAGGAGTTGAAGATGGGCGCGGTGCAGGAGCAGTTCGCCGATCTGATCTGGCAGCATGAGCCGATCGCGTCGGGGGAGCTGGTGAAGCTGTGCCAGCAGAAGTGGGGCTGGAAGAAGCCCACGACCTACACCGTTCTGCGAAAGCTGTGTCAGCGGGGCATTTTCCAGAATGAGAACAGCGTCGTCACCTCCCGGATGACCCGGGCGGAGTATGACGCACTCCAGAGCGAGAAATTTGTGGAGGACCGGTTCGACGGGTCCCTGCCCGCGTTCATCGCGGCGTTCACGGCCCGCAAGGCCCTCTCGCAGGAGGAGGCGGCGGAGATCCGCCGCATGATCGACGGCTTTGAAACGGAGGGCTGAGGAATGGTGGCTGTTTTTCTGAAGCTGGTCAATCTGAGCATTTCGGCCAACTGGCTGGTGCTGGCGGTCCTTGCGGCCCGGGCGGCGCTGCGGCGCGCGCCGCGGTGGACCGCCGTTCTGCTCTGGGGCGCGGTGGCCCTGCGGCTGATGCTGCCGGTATCCGTGGAGAGCGGGCTGAGCCTGATCCCCAGCACGGAGACGGTCAGCCCTGTGGTGGTGCAGTTCGACCCCAGCCCCACCATCGACAGCGGCGTTCCGGTGATCGACGGGGCGCTGAATCCGGTCATCAGCCAGCAGTTTGCCGCCGCCCCCGTCGCCAGCGTCAACCCCCTGTTCGTGTGGACGGAGCTGGCGGGAGCGGTCTGGCTCATTGGGCTGGCGGCGCTGCTGCTCCACGCGCTGGCGGGCTGGCTGCGGCTGCGGCGGCGGGTGGCCGCCTCCGTTCCGGGGGAGGAGGGCGCCTGGCTGTGCGACGAGATCTCCACGCCGTTTATCCTCGGCGTGATAAGGCCGCGCATCTATCTTCCCTCCGGACTGGACGGAACGCAGACGCGCTACGTGCTGGCCCACGAGCGGGCGCATCTGGCCCGCCGGGACCACTGGTGGAAGCTGCTGGGCTTTGCGCTGCTGGCGGTCTACTGGTTCGACCCGCTGGTGTGGCTGGCGTATGGACTTCTGTGCCGCGATCTGGAGCTGGCCTGCGACGAGCGGGTGCTGCGGGACATGGGCGCGGCGGAGCGGCGGGCCTATTCCGAGGTGCTGCTCTCGTGCAGCATGCCCCGCCGGATGGCTGCGGCCTGCCCGCTGGCCTTTGGCGAGGTGGGCGTAAGGACCCGGGTGAAAAACGCGCTGCGGAGCCGCAGGCCCTCCCGCTGGACGGTGTTCGCGGCGGCGGCGGTCTGCGCCGCTCTGGCCGTATGCTTTTTGACGGACCCGCCGGGGCTTGGCTCCCGGCTTCGCGGCGTGGAGCTTGTCTCCGGCGCGGTGACGGACCGCCGGGACGGCAAGGCCGAGGCGGAGCTGAACCGGGCGCAGCTCGACGAGCTGGAGAGCCGCCTTGCCGGACTGGGCCGGACCCGCAGGAGCGAACAGTACGCGTCCCTGTCGCCGCTCTATCAGCTCAGCGCGCAGACGGAGAGCGGGGCGCGGCTCGTGGCCAGCGGCTATCTGGAGGACGGCGGTGCGGTGGACATCCAGTGGGACGGAGTGCGCTGGACGGTGTCGGACGCGGAATTCTGCGGCTATCTCAGCCGCGTCTGCGCGGGAGCGGACACGGCCCCGGCGGAGCGCGTCCAGCCCTTTGACCCGGCGGGCAGCTATCAGGACGAGATGGGCTCCATGCTGACCATCACGCCGGAGGACGGCGGGACCTATTCGGTGGAGTTCGGTATTTACAAGCTCCTGTACATGGAGCACGCCGAGGGGCGGTACGACCCGGAGACGTGCGTGTTCACCTTTTCCGGCGTGGACGACGGCGGCGCACTGGCGGCCCGGGTCGTCTCCGACGGCGGCGGACTGCTGGTCACGCTGACGGAATCCGCCCACGCGGACTGTCCCGCCGGGACGGAGCTGCGCTTTTTCAGCGTACCCGCCGAAGCGCAGATCGACGGCACCGTGTTTTCCTACGGCGGCGAGAGCTGGGATCTGGCGGAGGAAAGCCCCCATGTGAACGCCGTCACCGACTGCCGTGCGGCGGGGGATACGCTGGTAATCACGGCCCACGTCGGCCCGAAAAACGAGCTGTATTTCCTCTTTGACACCCGCAGCCGCAGCTTTACCCGCTCGTTCCCCGGCACGAATCTCATCTGGCAGGGGGACGATCTCTCCACGGCGGTCTATTCCTTCTGGTCCCAGATCCTCACGATGGACGGGCGGGTGCTGGCGGATCTGGAGCTGGCGGAGAACGAGTATATCCGGGATCTCTCCTTCGGCGGGCCGGACGGCGCTTCGCTGACGGCGGCGGTGGAGAGCGAGGGCGGGACCTGCGTCATGCTGATCCCGCTGACGCTGGACGGCGCGGCGGCGTGACCAGTCCCGTACGGCAGAGTTGGCCGCCGCGTCCGGGAGAGGGTATGACTGCGCCGGAGCCGCCCCATGCGGGAGAGAACGTCTGCCCGCGCCGCGGTCCTTTTTTGCCGGGATCTTTCGGCGCTGAAGCGCCCTTCCACACGTGCGGTCAGGCCCGCCGGGGATGGCTGTAAATCATAAAAGCGCTGTCCGCTTCTGCGGACAGCGCTTTTTGTGCGGCTGCTCAAAACAGGTCACATGGAGATCAGGCCGAAGGCGTTGGCGACGGAGCTGATAAGGATGATGGCCGCGAAGATGGGGCACAGGAAGCGGATCATGAAGTTGAACACGCGCCTGCGGCGGAAGCGGTACCCGTCCTGCGTGACCTCCTCTGCGATCTTCTCCGTCCCGACCACCCGGGACACCAGAAGGCAGGTGGCGATGGCCGCAATGGGCATCATGACGGAGTTGGTCAGGAAGTCGAACAGGTCCAGAAACTGCATCCCGAACACGGTGACGCCGGAAAGGGGCCCGTACCCCAGCGCGGACAGGCTGCCCAGCGCCACCATGATGATGCCGATCAGCAGGGTGGAGGTGTGCCGCTTCCAGCCCAGCTCGTCCTCAAAGGTGGACACGGCGCTCTCCGTCAGGGCGATGGAACTGGTGACCGCCGCGAACAGCACCAGCAGGAAAAAGAGAACGCCCACCAGCGTACCCATACCCATGCTGTCAAAGACCTTGGGGATGGTAATGAACATCAGGGCCGGACCGGCCTGCAGCATCTCCGGATCGCCGCCGGAGAAGGCGAACACCGCGGGAATAATCATCAGACCGGCCATGATGGCGATGGCGGTGTCAAAGATCTCCACGTTCCGGGTGGAGTCCTCAATGGAAACGTCCTTTTTCATATAGGAGCCGAAGGTGACCAGAATGCCCATGGCGATGGACAGGGAGTAAAACATCTGCCCCATAGCGGTGACCACGGTCATCCAGGAGAAATTGTCGGGATTGGGGACCAGAAAATACTTGACGCCGGCCAGAGCGCCGGGGCGGGTGACGGAGTAGACCGCGATCACCACGGACAGCACCGCCAGAATGGGCATCATCAGCTTGGAGACCCGCTCCACGCCGTTTTGCACTCCGGCGAAGATGACGGCCAGCGTGAATACGGCGAACACGGCGAAGCACAGCTCGGAGGACAGCCCGTCGGAGATGAAGGCGGAGAAATATCCGTCGGCGGCCAGTTCGTGGCTGTGTCCCATCAGGTATTCCATCAGATATTTGACGACCCAGCCGCCGATGACGGAGTAGTAGGGGACAATAAGGATGGGGATCACGGCGTTGATCCACCCACCGAAGGACAGCCATTTCCCTTTTCCAAAGGAGCGGAACGCGCCGACGGGGCTTTTGCGGGTCATGCGGCCCAGCGACGTCTCTGCCATAATCATGGTGTAACCAAAGGTGAACGCAAGGACGATATAGATAAGCAGGAAAATGCCGCCGCCGTATTTCGCGGCCAGATAGGGGAAGCGCCAGATGTTTCCCAGTCCAACGGATGCGCCCGCCGCCGCCAGCACGAAGCCGATCTTGCCGGAAAACGCGCTGCGGTCATGGTGATGATGTGTGCTCATAAATCATGATTCTCCTGATTCAACTCGTTTTGTCAAATATTTTTCTGCCCCCGCCGCGCGGGGCGAACGGGTCCGGCGCCTTGGAACGCGCAGTGAGGTCAGTTTATCACAGGCACTCCTCAAATGCAACAGGCGTTTTCCCGCACCAGTCAGCGGTGCGTGCGGCGGCGGGGGCGCCGCACGGTCATGCGCCGTCCTGCGCCGTCCATTTCAGGCGGATAGGGGACAGCTCAATGACGAAGTGAGCTTCCTCCACGCCGGTGGACGGATGCGCTCCGGCGAGATCCGCAAGAATGGGGCCGACAGCCGTTTTCGTGAAGTCGTCTGGTGAGCCGAGGACGATATACTGCGCGCCCGCATACTCGAGGCTCCCCGACCCGTCCGGCTCAAGGGGGAGCGTTTCCAGGGGCTTTTCGATATCCACGCCCAGTCCCGCCAGATACGCGGCGGCTTCTGGATAGGCTGCCCGGATCCGGCGAATATAATTTTGGCAGTATGCGCAGCCGCACAGATCGCGGGGCGCGATTCGGCTGTAAAAGATCCGCGTTTTTTCGAGATCCAACGGTCATTCCTCCGTCCATCCCGGACGCGTCTGCAAGCGTGGCGCGCCCGGACAGAAGCCGGAGCGGCGCAGCAGGCGCTGCGCCGCTCACAATGCGGTGATCTCAGGCGGTTCGGCGCGGATGTCTGCTCTGAAGCGCGCCGCCGATGCCGACCGTCAGGCTCCGGTCAAGGTGCGCGGCCCGGACGGGACGCGCTCACTCCTTGGGCGTACCGTCGCCGTTCAGGTCGGTGAAGTCCACGTCCACCGCTCCGGCCTGCGCTTGCGCGTCCCGCTCCGCCTGCTTCACGGCCCGGGAGACCTGCGCGGAGATCCAGATATCGGACGCGCCGTCATAGAGCAGGAAAAAGCCGATGATGCGCACGATGGTGGACAGCACGGAGAAGGAGTAGAACACCAGCACCGCACCCAGCACCAGCGTCACCAGCCCCAGCGCCAGCGCCGCGGTCCAGCGGGGATGGCCGACGCGGCGCAGCGTCAGCGCGTCGCTCATGTCGCCCACGCCGTGGACGCAGATGAGCAGGCCGATGACCCGCGGGACCAGAACGGCCACCAGCTGCGGGCTGGCGATGATCCAGCAGCCCAGCGCGGCCAAAATCACGCCCAGCACCAGCAGACCGCCGGAGTAAAGGCTGCCGTCCCGGTGGGTGCAGAAGAGGATCACGTCCACCGCGCCGCACACCAGCAGCACGGCTCCCAGCGCCAGACACAGCACGCTGGCCGAGGTGACGGGCCAGACGATCAGCACCAGTCCGATCACGACATAGATCACGGCATTGACCAGAGAATTGAGCTTGACCTTTTTCAGAAAATTATCCATCGTTCATATCCTCCCGGCGTCCGGCGGGCCGGACGCATATCTTTGGCGGGGCCGTTAAAGCTGCGTGTACTTCTCCGCCCGGCCCCAGGCTTTCTCTACCGGATATTTTGCCTCGTTTTTCGTCATTTTTTCGTTGATGATCTCGTCCAGCTCCAGCCCGCAGGCATCCGCCAGCAGGATGCAGCAGGCGGCCACGTCCGCCAGCTCCTCTCGCATGGCGGGCAGCTTGTCCCGGCACTCCAGATCGGCCCCGCTCCACTGAAACAGCTCCAGAAGCTCCGCGCACTCCAGATTCAGGGAGATGGCCAGATCCTTGGGCGTGTGGAACTGGCGCCAGTCCCGGTCGTCCCGGAATTTCAGAACGCGCCGGATCGTCTCGTCCGTTATCATGCCGTTTCCTCCTTACGCGCGGATGGCCCAGCGCAGCTTTGCGGGCTTGGCCCGGGGATTGCGGAAGCACTCCGCCGCGCCCGGACGGATGACCTCGTCGGCGCAGGCGCTGTACAGCCCGGCGCGGAGCTGCTGGCGGAAGGCCTTTTTCACCATCCGGTCCTCGCCGGAGTGGAAGGTGAGAATGGCCGCCCGTCCGCCGGGCTTGAGAACGTCCGGCAGCTTGTCCAGCAGGCTGTAAAGCGACTCGAACTCGTTGTTCACGTCGATGCGCAGCGCCTGGAATGTCCGCTGGCAGGACTTTTTCACCGCCTCCCTCCGCTCCGAGGCGGGGAGAAAGCCCAGCGCCTGCTCCACCAGCGCGGCCAGCGCCTTGGTGGTGTCCACCGGATCGCCATGACGCAGGCGCTTCAGCACCGTCCGGGCGATCTCGTCCGCGTACGGCTCGTCGGCGTTTTCCCGCAGCATATCAGCAAGCTCCTCCTCGTCCAGCTCCCGTAGGCGCTGGGCGGCGGTGACGCCGGAGGTGGGGTCCAGCCGCAGATCCAGCGGGCCGTCGGCCTTGAAGGTGAAGCCCCGGGAGGGGTCGTCGATCTGCATGGACGAGACGCCCAGATCCGCCAGCACGAAGTCGAACCGGACGCCGGGGGCGGCCTCGTCCAGCCGCGCGAAGTTCATCCGCCGCAGCGTGAAGATCTCCGGCCCATAGCCCAGCCGCTCCAGCCGCAGGCGGGTCTTTTCCGACTCGATGGGGTCCACGTCGCAGGCGTACAGATGCCCCTGCCCGTTCAGCTGCTCCAGCATCCGGCGGGAATGACCGCCGTACCCCAGCGTGGCGTCCAGCCCGATCTGGCCCGGCTGGATGCGGAGGAAGTCCAGAATTTCATCCACCAGAATGGGGACGTGAGTCCCGGCGGGCGTTTTGCCGCTTCGGCGGATCTTTTCCGCCTCGTCCTGATATTTTTCCGGATCCAGCTCCTTGTATTTTTCCTCAAAGCGGCGGGGATGGGTCCCCGCGTAGCGCACGCGGCGCTTGTGTTCCGGTTCCATACGCACCTCGTTTCTCCGTGCCCGCGGGGCGGTCATCCCAGCAGGGACGCCGCGTCCGCCAGACGGCAGATCAGAATGGGCATCAGGCAGGCGGGCGTCAGGTTCATGACCTTGATCTTCGTGACGCCCAGCATATTCAGCGACAGGGCGATGATGAGCAGCGACCCGACGCAGGTCATCTCCGCAATGACCGCGCTGTCCAGCAGGGGGGAGATCAGCGAGGCCAGCGCCGCGATGCAGCCCTGATACAAAAAGACCGCCACGGCGGAAAACGCCACGCCGATGCCCAGCGAGGACGCAAAGACCACGGCGCTCACGCCGTCCAGCAGCGCCTTGGCGAACAGGGTGGAGTGGTCGCCGGTCAGCCCGTCCTGCAGAGAGCCGACGATGGCCATGGCTCCCACGCAGAAGAGCAGGCTGGCGGTGACGAAGCCCTCCGACACGGAGGAGGCGGAGCCGCCCAGCGGCAGACGCTTCGTCTTTTCCTGCACCCAGCCGCCCAGCGCCTGCATCCGCCGGTCCAGATCCAGCATCTCGCCCGCGAGGGCGCCGAGGACCATGGAAATGATGGCGGTAAGCGTGCTCTGCCCATCCAGACAGCCGCTCACGCCGATGTACAGCACGCACAGCGCCACGCCGTTCATCAGCGTGGTCCGCAGCCGCTCGCCCAGTCCGGAGCCGCCGGTCCCCCGGCGCGCCGCGTGGGCGAAGAGCAGCCCAACGGTGGCCCCGGCCAGAATGGCCAGCGCGTTGACAGTTGTTCCGATCAGCATGTTGCTTCCTCCGTTTGTGCGATCAGGCGGCGGACGATCAGGCTGCCCAGCAGCAGCCCCGCCGAGGCCGGGACCCATGGATTGCTGGCGGGCACGCTGCGCCGCCCCGGCGGCGGCGCTTCCCGCTGGACGGTCTGCGCCGGCTCCTCCGGGCTGAATACCACGTCCAGATGGGCGATCCCGCGGCGGCGCAGCTCCCGCCGCATGACCCGCGCCAGCGGGCAGCCGAAGGTCTGGGAGATGTCCGCGATCCGCAGCAGGGTGGGGTCCAGCTTGTTGCCCGTCCCCAGCGCCGCGGCGATGGGGATGTTCAGCCGCAGGGCGGTCTGGGCCAGATCCAGCTTGCAGGAGACCAGATCAATGGCGTCGGCGATGTAGTCGTACCGGCAGTCCTCCGGGAAAAAGCGGTCCCGGTGCGCCGCGTCGTACAGTTCGCAGACGGGATGGAGCGTCAGCTCCGGGTTGATGTCCCGCAGCCGCGCGGCCACAGCCTCCGCCTTCGGCTGGCCCACGGTGGAGCGGAGGGCCTCCAGCTGGCGGTTGAGATTGGTGACGGACACGCAGTCGCTGTCCACCAGCGTCAGCTCGCCCACGCCGGAGCGGGCAAGGCACTCGGCGGTATAGCTCCCCACGCCGCCAAGGCCGAACAGGATCACGTGCGCCCGGGCAAGGCGGCGCTGCGCCTCCTCGCCCCAGAGCATTTCATTGCGGAGAAACGGATAGTCTTCCATACGGTCCCTCCCGGACACAGATGCGGACGGTCTGAAACGCGGGCGAAAGGCACGGACCGGCTGAAGTCCAGCCGGTCCGTGCCTTACAATGGCGTTCAGCCCACGTATTTGGCGCCGTCGGCAGTCTCAGCGGAATAGCCCGCGGACGCGTTGGCGTACCACTCGCTGAAATCGTTGTTGCGCAGGGTGCTCTCCACCTTGGCCTGCCAGTAGGGCAGGTCGGTGCTCACGAAGTACATGATGTGATAGCCGTAGTCGGTCTCCACGATGTCGGTGTCGCCGCTCTGACGGGCGGGGTCGAAGCACCAGTCGTTGAAGGAGGCCACCATCTGGCCGGGATAGACCTGCTCATACAGGCCGCCGTTGGTGGCGGAGCCGCCGTCGGAGGAGTTTTCCTTGGCCAGCTGGGCGAAGGACTCCTCGGTAGCGTCCCCGGCCTTCCACTGGGCCAGCAGATCCTCGGCCTTGGCCTTGGCGTCCGCCTTGAGCTGGGCCTGCTCCTCCTCATAGCCGTCGTCATCGCTGGAGAGCGTGCCGCTGGCGGGCTGGATCAGAATGTGACGGACATTGACGGTATTCTCCTCCTGACGGTAGCGCCGGCCGAAGGAGACCACATAGCAGCTCTCGCCCGTCTCGTCGGTCAGCACGGCGGAGTCGCCGCTGCGGCGGGCGGAGTCAAAGAGCCACGTCATCAGGACGCTGGAGGAGGAGGAAGCGGCCTTTCCGTCGGTGTAGTTGGCCTTGTCATTGCCGTCCGCCAACTCGGAAAGGCTCTTACCGGAGCGGAAGTCGGCCAGCATCGCCTCAGCGGCGGACTTGGCCTCGGCCATAGCGGCGGCCTTGGCGGCGTCGTCCGGCTCCACAGCGTTGCCGTCTGCGTCCGTGGTGCTCTCGGCAGAGCCGTCGATGCGGACGCTCTGATAGTCCACCACGTCGTAATTGTTGCGGTTGGCGGTATACTCAGCGTTGATCTGCTCGTCGGTATAGGTCAGGCTGTCACTGTAATTCTGGGCGTAGTCGTTGGCCAGGATCACGTTCTTCAGCTCGCCCTCATATACGCTGCGGCTCATGGTCGCGCCGTAGATCCGCTGGAGGTACTTGTCCAGGCTCAGGCCCGCGGCGGCGGCGCTGGAGTTCATCTTGTCCAGCGTGGAGTCCAGCTCGGCCTGCATGGAGTCGTTCCAGCCGTAGCCCTCCTTGGCGGCGGCCTGATCCAGCGCGTAGATGGTGGACATCTGGTCCAGAGTCTGGTCCATGAAATAGTCGAACCACGTTTTGCTCTCGTCGCTGGGATAGGTCTGGGACCGCAGGTCGGCGGCGGTGTTCAGGCCCAGATAGGAGAGGTAGGTGCCGTTGCTGTTCACGAAGTTCTGATAGATGTTGGTGAAGTAGTAGTTCACCTGCGGCGTGCTGGCGGAGGCGACCTGCGTCTTGTCCGCGGCGTCCGCGGAGGAGGAGCCGTCCGCACTGGCGGCGGTGGCGGAGTAGTACAGGTTGGCGGCGGTAGCGTGCTTTTGGATCACGTTGGATTTCCAGACGCCGACAGCCACGGCCAGAAGCACGAACAGCACGGCGATGACGGCGTACATCGCGTTGCTGCGGCGCATCTCCTTTTGCTGCTGCGCCTCCCGCGCGGTCTTGGGGGTGTTATCCTTTGCGCTCATTTGTTTCAGTCCTCTCAAAATCTTAAGGTGACGGCGCGGCATTCCGCGCACACACGTTCATATATTATAGCGGATAACGGATCAAACTGCAAGCGGAATTTCAAAAATACGGGAAATCGGAAGAAATGACGGAACGACGCGGGAAAAACCGGAAGCATCCGGCAGAAAGACGTGCGAATAAGTGCGGGCGAAAGCATGAAGGGGCGCAGACCGGCGGGAGCGGGAAGAAAGGAACGGACGGACAAAGTGCGCGGCGGCGGCAGAAAGGCTCTGCCGCCGCCGCGCTTTCGGATAGGACTTGGGAGGAACCGGGTCAGCGCCCGGCCTTGCGGGCCTCCAGATAATCGTTCAGCTCCGCGTTTTTCACGTCGGCGATGAACATGTGGCCCGGCGCGTGGGTGATGACCAGCGGCAGCTTCGCGTTTTCCACCGCCGCCTGAGGCGTGACGCCGCAGGGCCAGAACACCGGGACCTCGCCGGGGCGGATCTCCACGGGGTCGCCGTAATCCGGCTTCATCACGTCGGCCACGCCGATGGCGGCGGGGTCGCCGATCTGCACCGGCGCGCCGTGGACATTGGGCATGGCGGCGGTGATCCGGCGGGCCTGCTCGGCCTGCTCCGGGGTCATGGGGCGCATGCTGCACACCATCGGCCCGAAGAACGGCCCGGCCTGCTTGGTGGGGATGCTGGTCTTGAACATGGGGACGTTGCAGCCTTGCTCGATGTGGCGGACGGGGATGCCGGCGGAGAGCAGCGCCTCCTCAAAGGAGAAGGAGCAGCCCAGCAGAAAGCCCACGTACCCCGGCTGCCACAGGTCGGAAACGTCCGTCCGCTCCTCGGTGAACACGCCGTCGCGGTACACGCGGTAGCGGGGCAGGTCGGTGGTGATGTCGGCGTCCTCGCCCATGTCGTGGGTCAGGGGGCGGTCCCGCACGATCTCCAGCACGGGGCAGGGGAAGGGGTTCAGGCGGGTGAATTCTTCAAATTCCGCCGCGTGCTCCGGCGGCAGGATCACCAGATTCGCCTGCGCGTAGCCCTGGCACATCCCGGCGGTGGGAAAGTCGATCTTTCCGGCGCGGATCAAAGCCCGCACCTGCGCGGGCGCCATGTGGATGTAGGGCGTGATATCAAAAGCCATAAAGCTGTCCTCCTGTCATTTTGGGCGCTCAGCCGTCCAGCACATGCCGCAGCAGCCGCAGGGACGCCCGCTGGGCCAGCAGCGCCTCCTGCGCGGCGGCCAGTGAGACCTTTTCAAAGCGGACGCGGTCCCCACTTTTGAGCTGGCCGAGGATCCGGAAGTCCGCGGAGATCACGTTTGCGATCTTCGTATAGCCGCCGGTGGTCTGCCGGTCGGCCAGCATCACGATGGGCTGGCCGGAGTCCGGCACCTGCACCGCGCCGAAGGCAATGCCGTCTGAGAGAATGTCGGCGGAGCCGTTGTGTTCGATCTCCGGCCCCTCCATCCGGCAGCCCATCCGGTCAAACTCCGGCGTGACGGTGTAGACCCCGGAGAGGAACGCCGACACGCCGCCGGGAGTGAACGCGTCGTCCTGCGGGCCCATGACCACCCGCAGGGTGTATTCGCTCCGCCCGCGGAATTCCGGCGCGAGAGCGCGGTTTTCCAGCGCCTTCGGCTCCGTTCCCGGCGCGCGGAGGGGCAGCACATCGCCCTTTTCCAGCTTCCGACCGTGCCAGCCGCCGATCTTCGCCTTCATATAGGTGGAGCGGCTGCCCATCACCTCCGGGACGTCCAGCCCGCCGGACACGGCGAGATACGCACGGCAGCCGCACTTCGGCCCGGTGAAGCGGAGCGTCTGCCCGGCCTGCACCCGCAGCGCCCGGTAATTTTCCACGGGGACGCCGTCCAGCGTGGGGCCGAGATCCGCGCCGGTGACTGCGATGACCGCGGGAGCGTCAAAGCGCAGCTGCGGCCCCAGCACCGTGCACTCCAGAACGGCTTCACCGTCCGGGTTTCCCGCAAGGATGTTGGCCACGGCGGCGGAGCGGGGGTCCACCGCGCCGGAGACCGACACGCCGAAGCGCTGGTATCCTGTCCGGCCAAGGTCCTGAACAGTGGTCAGCAGACCGGGATGAAGGACTTCGATGCTCATTCGGCCCCCTCCTTTCTGGGATGGCGCTTGCAGACGTAGGCGCCCGCCGCCTCCTCCGCGGCGATGCGGTCATATTCCGCCCGGTCGATGGGGCAGAATTTGATGTACTGTCCCGCCTCCGGCAGGATGGGCCTTTCCCGCTCCGGCGCGTACATCCGCACGGGCGTCCGTCCGATGAGCTGCCAGCCGCCGGGGGAGTCCAGCGGGTACACGCCCGTCTGGGACCCGGCGATGCCCACGGACCCGGCGGGGATCTTTACCCGGGGCGTTTTCAGGCGCGGCGCCGCAATGCTCTCATCCATGCCGCCCAGATACGTGAAGCCCGGCGTAAAGCCCAGCATATAAATAAGGTATTCCGGCGCGCTGTGCAGCGCGATCACCTCATCCGGCGTTTTGCCGCAGTGCTCGGCCACAAAGGCGAGATCCGGCCCCTCCTCGCCGCCGTACAGCACCGGGATCTCCAGCACGTCGCTGGGGGGCAGGACGGTCCGGTCCAGCCCGCCGATCAGGCCGCGCAGCGCCTTTTCCAGCGCGGGGCAGGAGATAACGCCCGGGTCGTAATGCACCATCAGCGAGCGGTAGGTCGGCACCGTCTCCACCACGCCGGGGATGGGGGACTTCTCCAGCGCAAGACTCAGCGCCCGGATGCGGCGGTTCACCGCCTCGCTGATCCCGTCACCCAGCTCCACGGTCACGGCGCAGTCGCCCGCGGTCAGAAAACGAACAGTATCCATGATTTTATGCACCTCTCTGCCGGTCACACGATCCGGGCAATGGGGGCGATGGTCACGCCCTCGGCCTCCAGTGCCGCCCGGATGTCCTTCACAAATTCCACCGCGGAGGGGTTGTCCCCGTGGACGCAGATGGAATCCGCGCGGATGGAGACCTCCTCGCCGGTGACGGCGGTGACCTTGCCCTCCGTCACCATGCGCACCGTCCGGGCAATGGCTTCGCCCGCGTCGTGGATGACCGCGCCGGGCAGCTTGCGGGGGACCAGCGTCCCGTCCGCCTGATAGGCCCGGTCGGCAAACACCTCGCTGGCCACCCGCAGCCCCGCGGCCTGGCCGGCCTTGAGCATCTCGCTGCCCGCAAGGCCCAGCAGGATCACGCCCTTGTCCACGGCGGCAATGCCCTCGGCGATGGCCTTCGCCAGCGCCGGGTCCTTGGCGGCCATGTTATAGAGCGCGCCGTGGGGCTTGACGTGCTGGAGCCGGACGCCCTGCGCGGCGGCAAACGCCCCCAGCGCGCCCATCTGGTACTGGATGTATGCCTTCGCCTCGGCGGGGCTGCACGCCAGATTCCGCCGGCCGAAGCCCATCAGGTCCGGAAAGCCCGGGTGCGCGCCGACGGCCACGCCCGCCGCCTTCGCCAGCGCCACGGTCCGGTCCATCACCAGCGGGTCGCCGGCGTGATAGCCGCAGGCTACGTTCACAGAGGAGACGTACCGGATCACCTCGCTGTCAAGGCCGATGGTGTACGCGCCGAAGCTCTCGCCAAGGTCGCTGTTCAGATCTACCTGATACATGATTTATAGACCTCCTTCTCGATCTCAAGGCCGCGCGGCTGTTTTCCCCGCGCGGACACGGCCACAGCCGTATCATAGCACGGGCGGCGGGAAAAGACAAGCCGCGCCGGAGAGGAAAAACGGAGTGCCCAGCGCGTCCCGCAGAGCCGCTGAAGGGACTGGAACGGTCGGAGATGGGGCAGTTTTTTCGGCTGTCTCCGGTAAAGGAACAAAAGACGGATCAAAATTTCCTGTTTCTTGATAATTTCTTTCTTGCTGGAACGGACAAGGGAGAAAGCGGCGGCGGTGGGAACACGGAACGAAAAAGCGCGGAGACGGCTTTGGCCGTCTCCGCGTTCGTATGTATTTTGCCGCGCTTCACAAGCGGCTTCCTGCTGCCGGACAGAGAGATCAGAGGTGGAAGTGGCTCAGGTTTTCCGCCAGTACTTTTATGTCCTCCTCCAGCCGTCCCACCGTGGAGCTGGAGCGGCGGATCGTTCCCTCCAGCTCCGAGGTCATGCTGGAGGTCTCCTCCGTGGACGCGGCGTTTCCGGTGGCGATCTGGGTCAGGATCTCGATGTTCTTCGTCACGTTCGCCTGCTCGGCGTTGGCGGAGCGGACCATGTCCGTCACGACGCGCACGGACGCGGCGCAGTCCTCCAGAGCGGCCTGCATCCCGCGGAACATTTCGCTGGTGCGGTTGAGGGCCTCCACCTGCGCCTTGGCCGCGTCGTTCATCTGGGCCATCATGCCCATGGAGCGCTCGGAGTTGGTGGTCAGTTCGCCGATGATGCCGCTGATCTCGCTGGCCGTCTCGGCGGACTGGGTGGCGAGGGTGTTGATCTCCTCCGCCACCACCGCGAAGCCGCGCCCGGCCTCTCCGGCCCGGGCCGCTTCGATGGAGGCGTTGAGGGAGAGGAGGTTGGTCTGCTCGGCGATGTCGCTGATAAGGGCCGCAGCCTTATTGATCTTCTTAACGGAGACATTGGTGCTCTCCGTCTGGTCGTGCATGGAGCGGATGTCCGCCTCAGTCCGGCCGCTGGTCTCGATCAGCTCCTCCAGATTGGTGAGGGAGCGCTGGGCATAATCCTGCATCTGGCTCGCGCTGGCCAGCAGCTTTTCCGCCTCGTCGGAGATCTTGCGCACGCCGTCGGCGATGCCCATGACGCTGTTGGACGCCTCCGTGGTGGACGCGGCCTGCTCTGTGTTGTTCTGGGCGATGCCGTTGACCGCGATGGAGACATTGCCGATCGAGGACTGCATGGACGCGAAGTCGGCGGAGAAGGAGTCCAGCGCGGCTTTCAGGTCGGAGGACGCCGTGCTGACCTCGGAGATCAGACTGACCATGTGTTCCTGTGCGGTGTTCAGCGCCGAGGCTGTTTCGCCGATCTCGTTGCGCTCCTTCACGTCCACGCCGGTGGTCAGGTCGCCCTCGGACAGCCGGTCGGCAAGGCCCTGCAGCTTGACCAGCGGGCGGCAGAGCCGGTGGGCGTAAATTCTGGACCAGATGAACGCGATCACCAGCATCACGCCCACCAGAACGAGGGTGAACACGCACAGGGAGGTGAACTTTTCGTTGATACCGTCGGCCACGCCGCTCATTTCGGCCTTCATATCGTCCACGTAGTTGCCGGTGGAGACCACCCAGCCCCATGGCTGGAACAGTTCGGAATAGGCCACCTTCGGCGCGACGGTCACGCCGTCGGACTTGGTGAAGTAGAACTCGTTGAAGCCGCCGCCCTCCGCGCCGGAGCAGACCTTCATGATCTCCTGAATAATCATGACGCCGTTCTGATCCTGCAGCTCATGGCGGTTGGTGCCCTCCTGATCGGCGAGGATGGGGTGCATGACCAGCGTGTAATCCGTGCCATCGATCCAGAAGTAGCCGCTGCCGTCCGCGCGGTAGCGCATATCGCGAACGATCTCCATGGCCTCGTCCTTGGCCTGCCGTTCCGTCAGCTTGCCGGAGCGGTATTGATCGTACTCGTGCTGCAAAACGGCAATGACGGTCTCCACCTCGGACTGGATCTCCGACTTGTAGCCGGAGTCCATGGCGCTTTCATATTCCGTCATGGCCATGTCCGTGGCGGTCCTGATGCTGAAGATGGCCGCCGCGCCCAGCAGGGCGGCCGCCAGCAGCACCAGCGCCATGCAGGTCGCCGTCAATGTGGTCTTTACGCTTCGGATCCTGTGCTTTTTCATGTTCCTGTCGCCTCTTTAAAAATGTTTCCCACGCCGCAGGTGAAACGTTCGCCCTGCGGTTTTACCTTTGCTCACGACACGCGAACATTTTACCTGCATTTAACCCAATTGTAATACAAATGGAAACAGATGTCAATTCCAATCCATGTACAGGAAACGGCCCGCAGCGCAAAAAACGCAGGAAAATCAGCACCTTTGCCCTTGCGGCCCGCGCCGTTGAGGGGTATACTGGAAAAAGAGAAAGGGGGCGGCCGGTATGAAGACAGGTCCCTCGCCCAAGGGGCTTCTGATGCGGCGCAAGGTCCTCAGCGCGTCGGCAAAGGCGTTTTTGCAGTATGGCTACGCGAAAACGTCCAGCAGGATCGTGACGGAGCTTCTGGGGGTTTGCAACGGTTCGCCGTTTTATCATTACGGCAACAAGGAGGGCGTGCTGCTGGAGCTGGCGCGCCGGATGTTCGCCGGACAGTTTGAAACGGCGGAGCATCTGGTCGGGCCGGACGCCGGCCCGCTCCGGCTCTACGCGGCGGAGACTGCCGTGCAGCTTCACATCGCGGAGCTGAGCGAGCCGCTGCGGGAGCTGTACGTCACGGCGTACACGCTGCCCAGCACGTCGCAGTACATCCATCAGGGGATGCTGCCCCGGCTGCGGGAGATATTCGGCGCGTACCTGCCGGACACATCGGACGCGGCGCTCTACGAGCTGGAGCTGGCCTCGGCGGGCGTCACCCGCAGCTTCATGGCCGAACCGTGCGTGGGAGTGTTCACCATGGAGCGGAAGCTGCGCCGGTATCTGGAGTGCTGCTTCCGGATTTACGGCGTACCGCCGGGGGACTACGGCCCTGTGGTGGAGCAGACGGCGGGGATGGACCTTGCGCCTGTGGCGCGGCGCATCGTGGACTGGACTGTTCAGCAGGCGGATCAGGCGTTTGCCTCCGTGATGGCGGACGGAACGGTGCCGGAGCCGAAGCCGGTATTGGAATAAGAAAGAACGCCGCAGCCCGTTGGGGCTGCGGCGTTGGTCTGCTCTGCGGCGCCTTCCGGCGGGGTCAGTTCCCCTTTGCCACCTTGTCGATCGTCTCCTGACGGACCGCCTCGCGCAGCGCGGTCAGATAGGGCGAAAACGATGCGTTCTCCGAGCCGTAGGTCAGGTTCAGATCGTATTCGTGGGGCTCCCAGGTGGAAAGGCTGGACTCGTTGTGCTGGATGACCGCCTCCAGCTTGTCCAGCGCCTTGTAGATCTTGGCCTCCTGCGTCTCCAGCGCGGCCATCTCGCGGTAGAGCGCCTGCATATCCTCCCGGAGGGGGGAGGGGAGCGTATCCACCCACTGAAAAAGCAGGCGCTCCTCCGTTTCCTCGTCTGCCGCCGTCTTGTCAAAGGAGGGGATGTCTCCGGTGAAGCATTCGCCCAGATCGTGGATCAGACACATCCGGATCACCTTGTCCATGTCTGCGTCCGGGAATTCATCCCGCAGCCAATAGGCCGCCAGCGCCACCCGCCAGCAGTGCTCGGCCACGCTCTCGTGCCGTCCCTTTGCGGTGTAGCAGTGGCGGGTGGTGTCCTTCAGCCGTCCGGCTGTGTGGAGCGCGGAGAGCAGCGTTTCAACGTTCATTTTGATGACCTCTCTGTTTTTTACCTGTTTGATTCCTCACCCGGCTCGGCTGATGGAATGCCTTTCAGCTCCCGCCGGACGGCGCGGAAGCGCTCCGGCACGTCGCCGTCCGCCATGTCCCGGGGCACGTCGATGGTGCCTGCGGCCTTGGCCGTCTCGTAAAACCAGCACTTGTACTCCACGGTCCGCAGCGTGTGCTGCATCTCCGTGATCTGCTCCCGCAGCACCTGACGCTGGCGCTGGAACATCTGGAGCCGGGTGTCGATGGTGTCGTCTCCCCGCAGGGCCAGCTGGATATACTGCCGGATGTCCTTGATGGACATACCGGCCTTTTTCATGCAGTTGATGACCTGAAGCCACTCAAAATCGGACTCCTGAAACATCCGGATGCCGCCGGAGGAGCGCTCCACAAAGGGCAGCAGGCCCTCCTTGTCATAGTAGCGCAGGGTGGAGGCGGGGACCTCCAGCAGCTTGGCCATCTCGCCCACGGTGTAGACCATTTTGATCCCTCCTGAATTTTTTGAAAAAGCACTTGACTGAAAGTAAACTTTAAGTTGTAGAGTATACACGAACTTCAGATTTATGATACTGTCTGACGGCTCCACTGTCAAGCAGGACCAAGGAGGACAAAATGAAAAGACCTTATATTATCTGCCACATGATGACCTCTGTGGACGGGCGCATCGACTGCGCCATGACCGAGCATCTGCCGGGCGTGGCGGAGTATTACGACACGCTGGACGCGCTGGACGCCCCCACCCGCGTCAGCGGACGGGTGACGGCCCAGCTGGAGATGGCCCGGCCGGGGACCTTCCGCAGTGAAACGGTCACACCGCTGGGCCGGGAGGCTTTTTCCAAGGCGGTGGACGCGGGCGGCTACGAGGTGGTGACCGACACCCGGGGCACGCTGCTCTGGGAGAACGGCGCGGGCGAGCGTCCGCTGCTGATCCTGACCTGCGAGCAGGTCAGCCGCGAGTATCTGGCGTATCTTGACGAGCGGAAGATCTCGTGGATCGCCTGCGGAAAGGAGCGGATCGACCTGCCCCGGGCCTGCGGGATCCTGACCGGGGAGTTCGGCGTGGGACGGATGGCCGTGGTGGGCGGCGGACACGTCAACGCGGGCTTCCTTGCCGCGGGGCTGCTGGACGAGGTCAGCGTGCTGGTGGGCGCGGGGATCGACGGCCGGGGCGGCCAGCCCGCCGTGTTCGACGGACTGCCGGAGGACCGGCCCGTGACGCGGCTGAGGCTCTCCGGTGTGAAGCAGTACGGCAGCGGCGCGGTCTGGCTGCGCTACCGCGTGGAGCAGTAAAAGGAGAGAAGCTTTCTGATGAAGTACGAAGATCGGGAAGCGTTTGAAAAGAGCAATCCGTTCGGCACCGGTGAGGCCAACACCGCCTATGCCAAGTTTTTCGTGGGGGATTCCTTCCTGAATCCCCTCACCGACCCCAAGAGCGGCCTGTTCGCCGCCAACGTGACCTTTGAGCCGGGCTGCCGCAACAACTGGCACATCCACCACGCCGCAAAGGGCGGCGGGCAGCTCCTGCTCTGCACCGCAGGAGAGGGCTGGTATCAGGAGGCGGGAAAGCCCGCCGTCAGCCTGCACGAGGGCAGCGTGGTCATGATCCCCGCGGGCGTGAAGCACTGGCACGGCGCGAAGAAGGACAGCTGGTTCTCCCACATCGCCGTGGAGGTCCCCGGCGAGGAATGCCGGAACGAGTGGTGCGAGCCGGTGTCCGACGAGAAATACGGAAAGCCGTAAGACGGTAAGGAGGAATTTTCATGGCTGTGAAACAGACCGCGGGGCGGGATGCGCTGGGCGGGTTTGCCCCGAAGTTCGCGGAGCTGAACGACGACGTGCTGTTCGGTCAGGTGTGGAGCCGGGAGGACAAGCTCTCGCTCCGGGACCGTTCGCTGGTGACGGTGGTGGCCCTGATGGCCCAGGGGCTGACGGACGAGAGCTTCCGCTATCATCTGCTCAGCGCCAAAAAGAACGGCATCACAAAAGACGAGATCGCGGAGATCGTCACCCATGCCGCGTTTTACTGCGGCTGGCCCAAGACGTGGGCGGTGTTCCGCATGGCGAAGGAGATCTGGAAGGAGGAGGAAGCATGATCCTGAAGGAGACGTATACGCTGGCCGGGGGCGCAAAGCTGCCCAAGCTGGGGCTTGGCACCTGGTTCATTGACGACGGTAAGGCGGCGGAGGGGGTCCGCGCGGCGGTGGAGCTGGGCTACCGGTTCCTCGACACCGCGCAGGCCTACGGCAACGAGCGGGGCGTGGGCGAGGGCGTGCGCACCTGCGGTCTGCCCCGGGAGGAGCTGTTCGTCGCCAGCAAGGTGGCGGCGGAGCACAAGTCCTATGACGCGGCGGCGAAGTCCATCGACGAGACGCTGGAAAAAATGGGGCTTTCCTATCTGGACCAGATGATGATTCACTCCCCCCAGCCGTGGGCGGAATTCCGGGCGGAGAAGCGGTATTTTGAGGAGAACCGGGAGGTCTGGCGGGCGCTGGAGGACGCGCAGGCGGCGGGGAAGGTCCGTGTCATCGGTGTGTCCAACTTCCTGCAGGACGATCTGGAGAGCCTGCTGCCCGCCTGCCGCGTGCGGCCCATGGTCAACCAGATCCTTCTGCACATCGGCCGTACCGACCAGACGCTTCTGGACTTCTGCGAAGCGCAGGAGATCCGGGTGGAGGCGTATTCTCCCATCGCCCACGGCGAGGCGCTGAAGAACCCCGCCATTTCCAAAATGGCGGAGAAGTACGGCGTGACCGCTCCGCAGCTGTGCATCCGGTATGTGATCCAGCTTGGCGCGGCGGCTCTGCCCAAGACCGCCGACCCGGACCATATGCGGGGGAACGCGGACATGGATTTCACGATTTCCGACGCGGATATGCAGACGCTTTCGAGCATGGAGCGGATGCGGGATTACGGGGAATTCAATATCTTCCCGGTGTTCAGCGGCAAGCCGCTGGCGTAAGGGAAACGGAAACACGCCGGGGGCGCCGTCCAACTTGGACGGCGCCCCCGGCGCATCAGCTCACGGAAGATGGAGGTGTTGTAGTGATTTCGATCCACGCGCCCTGCGGGGCGCGACAGGTGTGAATGAAATTATTTCCGTCCCAGTCAAAATTTCAATCCACGCGCCCCGTGAGGGGCGCGACCCCGCCAAGTTCGAGGCCATCAAGAGCATCATTGCATTTCAATCCACGCGCCCCGCGAGGCGCGACCGCCAATAGCTGAGCGGCCTTTGTTGGTTGCGTTATTTCGATCCACGCGCCCCGCGAGGGGCGCGACTGCGCCGAGGTCGGCAGGCCCAACGATCCGGGCGCTATTTCAATCCACGCGCCCCGCGAGGGGCGCGACGTGGGCGTGTTTGCCAAGGGATACCTCCCGGTAGAATTTCAATCCACGCGCCCCGCGAGGGGCGCGACTCCAGATTTGCCGCCCACAGATCTTTGATTACCGGATTTCAATCCACGCGCCCCGCGAGGGGCGCGACTTTTCCGTGGGCCGCGCGAAATTATAGACCAGCAATTTCAATCCACGCACCCTGCGGGGCGCGACGCAAGCATCCTGAAAATCAAGGAGTTTCTGGGGCTATTTCAATCCACGCGCCCCGCGAGGGGCGCGACCGGATTGGACTGAGAAACATGGAGAATCCATGGAAATTTCAATCCACGCGCCCCGTGAGGGGCGCGACCCGCCGTACCGGCCTTAATGTAGATCTCAAAGGATTTCAATCCACGCGCCCCGTGAGGGGCGCGACTGCCACCCATAAGAACAAGTCTAAAAAGCAACGTATTTCAATCCACGCGCCCCGTGAGGGGCGCGACCGTTTCACAATATCGTCATAATGCGGTTTTACGCATTTCAATCCACGCGCCCCGTGAGGGGCGCGACCGCTTCGCGCATCGATCTGAAGCTCGTAATTGTAATTTCAATCCACGCGCCCCGTGAGGGGCGCGACGGCAAGACCCACAAAGCCGTGGCGTAACGACAGTATTTCAATCCACGCGCCCCGTGAGGGGCGCGACGATCTGCGCCCGGACGCCCGTGCGCGGGTCGGGATTTCAATCCACGCGCCCCGTGAGGGGCGCGACCTCGTCGCGTCTGGTGTCAATTTTGCCATGATGTATTTCAATCCACGCGCCCCGTGAGGGGCGCGACAGCAAACCTGCACAAAAAAGTGGTGCGGTTTGCAAAAAACATACAAGACCGCCCGCACATACCCAGCGGACCGCTCTGCACCGGGCGGCGTGCCGAGAAGATTACCACAAACACTGTGGTCTGCGCGGTGCGAACCCGCTGGGAAAACCTGCACGCTTTCGCTTCGCACGCAGGGCAGAATGTCCCTCCGGCGAAGCGCCGCTTCCCGCCGGGATGCCTGCCGGAAAGGGGGGCTGCTTCTTAATATGAATAGTATATCAGCCCGCGGAAAATGGCAAGGGAAAATTTGGATAGGCGGCGGCCGTGCGGTGGAATTTTCCAGTCCGGTCTTGCAAATCCAACAAAAATCAGTTATGATAAAAAATATAATGTTATGAAATTTTACCACTTAGGGGAAATGATATGGGTAAACTATTGGGAAGCCTTGCGCTGGTCCTCGCGGCGCTGTTTGTGCTGGTGCTTCTTCTGCCGGACGATGAGGAGCCGGCTGACCCGCCGCAGTCCTCCGCCGTGCAGACGGAGCAGCTGAGCGCGGTGTCCTTTCCGGAGGACATGGTGCGGGAGAAGCAGACCGTCCTGCGGGGCGGGGGAGAGGACACGGTCACGGTCCTGATTTACATGAACGGCTCCGATCTGGAGTCGGATGGCGCCGGAGCGACGGCGGATCTGTGCGAGATGCTGGAGGCGGACATCAGCGATCAGGTGAATGTGCTGGTGGAGACGCTGGGCACGCGGCGCTGGTCGAAAAAACTGGGCATCGCCGCGGACCGTTCGCAGCGCTACCGCGCGGCGGACGGAAAGCTCACGCTGGTGGACGATTCACTGGGCCAGCTGGACGCCACCGCGCCGGAGACGCTGACGGACTTTATCCGCTGGGGCGCGGCCAATTACCCGGCGGACCGCTACTTCCTCCTGTTCTGGGACCACGGGGCGGGGCCGGTATACGGCTTCGGCTACGATGAGCACCAGCCCGAGGACGCGGAGCTGACGGTGGACGAGATCCAGACGGCGGTAAAGGACGGCGGCGTGTACTTCGACGTGATCGGCATGGACTGCTGCATCATGTCCTCGCTGGAGCTTTGCTGCGCGCTGTACAATTACTGCGATTACATGATCCTCTCCGAGGATTTTGAGTCGCAGTATGGCTGGGAATATACCGGCTGGCTGAACGCGCTGTCAGAAAACACCTCCATTCCCACGCCGGAGCTGGGCCGCATTCTGGTGGACGACATGGTGGAGGACAACGAGCGGCGGGACGGCGGCTCGTCCACGCTGGCGCTGATCGACGAATCGTACATGAAAGTGCTGTACACGGCGTGGGTGGACTTTGCCTACGCCAACGAGGACGCGCTGCTGGGCAAGAACTACAGCATGCCCGTCCGGGGCGGACGGCGCGCCCATCCCCGGCTGCGGATGGTGCGGGACGCTTCCAGTATGGCGGACTATTACATCACGGACATCATGGCGGTGGCGCAGAACATTGCCTCGCCGGAGGCGGAGGCGCTCTCCGCCGCGGTGAGTCTTGCGGTGAACTACTTCAACTGCTCGTATGACGAGATCGGCATGACGGGCCTGTCCGTCACGCTGCCATACGGCGACGAGGACTTTTACGATGCGCTTACCCGCGTGTTCACCGGCGCGGGCCTTGACGGGGATTATGTGACGTGGCTGGGGAAATTCACCGACGGCTGCGACAGCTATTACGACTACGACCCGTGGTACGAGGAGGACTGGCAGGGCTGGGACGATTACGAGGACGATTTCGACTGGCTGGACTGGCTGTTCTTTGACGACGAGGACTATTGGGAGGATGATGACTGGGACGACTGGGACTGCTGGGAGTACGACTGGGACGACGGCTGCTACGCCTGACGGCGGAGCAAAATTCAAGTGTGAAGCGGGAGGAAGAAATGAAACTGGTGTTTAAGCTGCTGGCGGCAGCCTGTCTGCTGCTGGGACTGGCGGGCACCGTGATCGATCTGGTCGAGGGGAACTTCGGCGAGGATACGGTCACGGTCCTGATCGTGGCCGTGCTGGCCGCGGGAGTGTTCGGCTACCTTGCGTGGCTGTGGCGGGGCAAGTCGCCGGTCAAGCGGGCGGCGGAGCAGGCCGGACAGATCGCCGAGGACCTTCGGAGCAGACGGGAAGAGGAGCGGAAGATGTCCGCCGTGCTGAAGCGGCGCATGTGGAAGTACCGCATCGCGGGCGGCGCGCTGGTGGTGCTTGCGGTCTGGATGTTCATGAACTGGGCACACAGCAATCTGCGCATCGGGCTGACCACGGTGGTCCTGATCGCGGGCCTCGCCGTGTGGGCGCTCGGCTCTCCGGGCGATTACAACGCCTCCACGGATATGATGACCATGATCGGGATGGACCGTCCGCGGAAGCTGGAGGAATTTTACGAGGCGTTCAAATCCGTCAAGACGCCCTTCGGCTCCGGCTGGCTGGGCCGCTTCTCCACCATGAAGCAGCCTGCCCTGATCTTCGGGCCGAACTACCGGGGCGACTATCTTTACTTCTGGCTGGGCAGCAAGGGGAATATCGGCTACCTCGGCTATCTGAACTACTCCATGTTCAAGGAGATGGAGAAGGGCGACCCGAAAGGCCCCATCGGGACGGTCAGCGGCCGTTTTCTGGACGGGATCATCAAGGAGCGCATCAACGAGCCGCTCTACCCGGCGCAGGAGCCGGGAGCGGATCTGGCCGGCCACCTGTGCTACAGCTCGGACGCGCTGATGTTCCAGCAGCAGCTCAAGGACTGCATCGACCAGTTCGCCAAGACCGGGCATGTGCCGCCCATCCGGGAGAGCCTGCCCTCTCAGGTCTATACCTTCACCGAGCAGTTCAAGCTCACAGGCCAGCGCTTTGAGGTGATGAACGCGGAAAAGCAGCCGGTCCTGCGCGTGGAGGGCACCGTGCCGCTGATGACGCTGCGGGTGCTGGACACGAAGGACGAGGAGATCTTCCGCATGACCAAGGAGATCGGCCACGCGCTGGCGACTTACCGCTTCTATTACAAGGGCGAGCCTTATGGCACGCTGGAAAAGCAGTTCACGCTGATCCGGGATAAGTTCGCCATGGACGTGACCGAGGGCCGTCTGGAGCTGAGGGAGTACGCCGGGACCATCGGACACGACTTCTCCGTCACGCTCAACGGAAGAATGCTGGGCGCGATCATGGACAACATGGACATCACGATCGGAAACCTTGTGTTCGACAACTCGTTCCTGATCGTGTATGAGGAGAAGTATCTGCCGCTGCTGACGGCCATGGCCGTGATGGTGGCCAGAGAGCTGGCCCGGGACGAGGACGGCGGAGTGAGCAACCGGATATAAGCGCCGCGCCGGACGGCGAGAGATCAAAGCTGTGGAGGAAAAAGATGAACAAGAAACGGTATGTCCAGGCGCTGGCGGGCGCCATGAGCCTGCTCCTGCTGGGCGGATGCGGCACGGTGACCAGCGTGGACCCTTCCGAAAACGCCGCTGTGAAGGCGCTGGAGAGCGCCTCGGTCGTGACCTTTGGAGGCGACCTGTCCGAGGCATATCAGTACGGAAAGATCTTTGCCGGAGATCAGGACTGCGCCCGTCTGACGGAGGAGGGCCTTCTGGACACCAAGTGGAACATCATGATAGACGGCGACCTGTGGTTTTACGCCAAGATCGTCACGGACCAGCCGATCAACGAGGATTTTGACGACGTGGTCACCGGCTCGACCTACGGCTACTATGACGCCAGCGAGACCTGCCTTGGGTATACGCAGCTGCGGTGCATGACGCTTCCGGACGGAGAGCGGAACTTCTGCCTGACGTTCCTGACCCCGGAGGGGGAGTACAAGGATTACTACGCGGCGGAAGACGGCTCATGGGCCGCCGACTGGGACGACAACGTCATTGCCCACGGCACGGCGGAGCGGATATTCCTCGGCGATTCCTGCGAGGTCAAGATCGAGATGGAAGAGGGCTGCGATGTGCAGATGGACTTTATGGATAAGCTGGGAATGTACATGTGGCTGTTCAAGGACCTGAGGGACGAGTACAAAATGCTGTATTCGTAAGCGGCGCATTTCTCCGCGCGGGCGGCCGCCGCGGTTAGGAGCGCTCCCTGCGGCGAAAAGTGAAAAGGACGGCGGGGCCGGGAAAGCATCCTTTCCCGGTCCCGCCGTTTCGCTGCGCGCCGGGCCGCGGCTCACGCTGTGCGGCCCGGCCTGTTTTCTGCGTCCGGCGCGTTTGTCACGCGTCCAGCTTGGCGTTGCACTTGTTCAAAAAGCGCTCGTTGCTGATGATGGCGCGGGTGTGGGTCCCCTTGCCGATGGGCCCCTTTTCGTCGCTGGCTTCCACGGCGAAGTCCACCATCTTCCCGTTGGCGGACACGCCGGTGACGGTGGCCGTGGCGGTGACGGTCATGCCGACGGGCGTGGGCGCATCGTGGCTCACGTCCAGATGGGTGCCGACGCTGCCCTGACCCTCCTCCAAGAACTGCTGGAGGCACTGGAGCGCGGCGTTTTCCATCATGCCCAGCATAAAGGGCGTTCCAAACACCGGCAGCGCGCCGGAGCCGACGGCGGCGGCGGTCAGCTCGTCGGTGACGGTCTTATGTACGGTGAAGGACGCGCCGATCTGTACAGTACTCATGGTGATTCCTCATTTCTTCGCGGGCGGACCCGCTGGATTTCCGCGCGTCTGCGCGGCACCGCCGGACGCACGGACGCGGCGGCTCTGGAGATATTATAGCGAATGGGGCGGGAGGATGCAAGAAAAATGAAAAGGGGACGGAGGGCCGCGGCCCTCCGTCCCGTGCGGTCACGCCTTGAGACGCAGCCACTCAGAGTCATAGAATTTCAGAGTCTCCTCGGGGAGATTCAGGAACGCCTCGCAGTTATTCAGCACGTCGTCGGCGGGATAGGCCACGGGGTCGGCGGTGATGTCCGGGTCCAGCGCGTCCATCACGCTCATCAGCGGCGTGGAATAGCCGATGGCCTCACAGTTGGCCGTGCCGATCTCGGTGGAGCACATGAAGTTGATGAACTTTTCGGCGTTGGCCTGATTGGCGGCCCCGGCGGGGATGCACATGGCGTCCGTGAAGATGTTGGAGCCTTCCGCGGGGACGACAAAGGCAAGGTCCGGATTGTTCTCGTACATAGTCAGGTAGTCGCCCGCGTAGTACACGCCCATGGCGGCCTCGCCGCCCTCCATCTTGTCAAAGATCTCATCCATGACATAGGCCTGCACGATGCCGCTCTGCTTCTGCTGGATCAGCAGGTCCACCGCCTCGGAGATCTGGGCCTGATCGGTGGTGTTGTAGGAGTAGCCCAGATCCTTCAGCGCCACGCCGATGGCGTCCCGAGAGTTGTTGATCATCAGGACCTGACCGGCGTATTTCGTGTCAAACAGGGAATCCCAGCTGGTGATCGCCTCGTCCACCAGCGTGGTGTTGTAGATAATGCCCACCGTGCCCCACATATAGGGGACGGAATAGGCGTTATCGGGGTCATAGGCCGGGTTCAGGAATTTGGGGTCCACGTCCTGCGCGTTGGGGATGTTGTCAAAATCCAGCTTCGTGAGCATACCCTCCGCGATCAGGCGGGAGATCATGTAGTCCGAGGGGATGATGACGTCATAGGAGTCGCCCTGCTGAAGATTGGCGTAGAGCGTCTCGTTGTCGGGGCAGACGTTGTAATTGACCTTGATGCCCGTTTCCTTCTCAAATTGCGCGATCACATCCAGCGAACCGTCCTGACCGTCGGAGATATATTCGCCCCAGTTCAGGACATTCACCTCGCCGTTGGGATACTGACCGCTGGAACCGCTGCCGCCGCAGGCGGTCAGCAGGGGGCAGACCATCAGGGCTGCCAGAATCAGAGAAAGAGCCTTTTTCAATTCCTTGTGTTCTCCTTTACCATTTGAAATATTTTTTGCTATATAAACGGCGCGCCGCGCCAGAGCTTTTTACCGCTTGGGGGTCAGCGCGGCCCGCTGGCGCCGGGCGGCGGAGTCCTGCCGCGCCTGACGCAGGTTCACGATCACCAGCAGCACCAGCACCGAGCCAAACAGCAGCGTGGAGATGGCGTTGATCTCCGGGCTGATGCGACGCCGGGCCATGGAATAGACCTCCATGGCGAGGGTGGAGACCTTGTTTCCCGCGGTGAAATAGGAGATCACAAAGTCGTCCACCGACATGGTGAAGGCGATGATGGCGCCGTTGACGATGCCCGGCATCAGGTCGGGCAGGATCACCTTGCGGAAAGCGTAAAAGCCCGTCGCGCCGAGGTCCTGCGCCGCCTCGTAGATGTGGGGGTCCAGCTGGTGCAGCCGGGGCATGACGGAAAGGATCACATAGGGGATGTCGAACGTGACGTGGGCGATCAGCATGGTGCCGAAGCCCTTTGCCAGCGTGACGCCCATGGCGCCGCCCAGCGTGGCGTTGAACGCGTTGATGGCCAGCATGAAAAGCAGGGACAGGGACACGCCCGTCACAATGTCCGCGTTGGTCAGGGGGATGTTGTTCACGGCCATCAGCGCGTGGCGGCTGCGCCGCTTCATGGCGGCAAAGCCGATGGAAGCGGCGGTCCCGGCCACCATGGCGATCAGCGACGCCAGCACGCTGACCAGCAGCGTGGTCTGGAGGGCGCTGAGGATGGCGCTGTCCTGAAACAGGCGCACGTACCACTGGAGGGAGAAGCCGCCCCAGATGGTCCGGCTCTTGGTGGCGTTGAACGAGAAGAAGATCAGGACGAAGATGGGCGCGTACAGAAAGAGAAATACCAGCGCCAGCAGAAGGCGGTCGGCAAGGTTATTCTTCTTCACAGCAGCATCGCCTCCTCCTCGCCTTCGCCGAAGCGGTTCATCACGGCCATGCAGATCAGGACGATGACCATCATCACAAGGGAGATGGCCGAGCCGAGGTAGGGATTGTACGCCCCGCCGAGGAACTGCGTTTCGATCAGGTCGCCCAGCAGCGTCACCATGCCGCCGCCCAGCAGGCGGGAGATGGCGAACGTGGCCACCGACGGGACGAACACCATCGTCACGCCGGAGAGGATGCCGGGGACGGACAGGGGGAAGATCAGCCGCCGGAACACCACGGAGCTGTTGGCCCCCAGATCCTGTGCCGCCTCGATCAGCCGGGGGTCGATCTTCTCAATCACCGTGAAGATGGGCAGGATCATGAACGGCAGATAGTTGTACACCATGCCCAGCACGATGGCCCCCTGCGTGTTGATGAGGGGGAAGTAGGTGTAATTCGTGCCGAACAGGCTGTTGACCAGAGAGATGAGGCCGATCTTCTGAAACAGCGTGTTCAGAAGGCCGGTGTTCTCCAGAATGGACATCCAGGAATAGGTCCGCAGCAGGAAGTTCATCCACATGGGCAGCATGATGAGGATGGTGGCGATGCGCCGCATCCCCGGACCCTCTCTGGCCAGAAACCACGCAACGGGATAGCCGATCAGGATGCACACCAGCGTGGCCACCGCCGCCAGCAGGAACGACCGGCCGAACACGGCGGCATAGGTGCCCATCACCCGAAAGTTGTCCAGCGTGAAGCCGGTCCCGTTGTGGAACGCGTAAATGAGGATCAAGATCAGCGGCGCGACGACGAAGACCGCCATCCAGACCACATACGGCGCGGCAAGCCCCTTATTCTTCATGGCTGCCGCCCTCCGGAGCTTCCTCCTCCTCGTCCAGCGCCTCTGCGTCGCTCAGCTCGTCATACTCGTCGCTGTAAGAGCTGTAATCGCCGAAGCGGCCGGAATACGCGCTCTTTTTCATGATGTGGAAGCCGTCCGGGTCGATCTTCACGCCGATCTTTGCGCCCACGGGGGAGTGGTCGGTGGTTTGGATCAGCCACTTGAAGCCCTTGAAGTCCACAATGATGTCATACTGCATCCCCTTGAACGTCACGTTGGTGACGGTGCCGGCCAGCTGGCCCTGTTCCACGGGGACGATGTCGATATCCTCCGGGCGGATGACCACGTCCACCGGCTCGTTGGGGGCGAAGCCGCCGTCCACGCAGGGGAACGTGCGCCCGTACATTTTCACCAGCTTATCCTCCACCATCACGCCGTCGATGATGTTGGATTCGCCGATGAAGTCCGCCACGAAGGCGTTTTTCGGCTCGTTGTAGATATCCTCCGGCGTGCCGATCTGCTGGATGGAGCCGCGGTCCATGACCACAATGGTGTCGGACATGGTGAGGGCTTCCTCCTGATCGTGGGTCACATAAATAAAGGTGATGCCCACCTGCTGCTGGATCTTCTTCAGCTCGATCTGCATGTCCTTGCGCAGCTTCAGGTCCAGCGCGCCCAGCGGCTCGTCGAGAAGCAGGACCTTGGGCCGGTTCACCAGCGCCCGGGCGATGGCCACGCGCTGCTGCTGGCCGCCGGACAGGGCGTCCGGCTTGCGGTGCTCAAAGCCGCGGAGGCTGACCGTCTCCAGCATGGAGAGGACCTGAGTCTCGATCTCCTTTTCGGAGAGCTTCACCAGCCGCTTTCCGGAGGGGTCCGCCGGGTCTGGCACACGCTTCATCCGCAGGCCGAAGGCCACGTTTTCAAACACGGTCATGTTGGGGAACAGCGCGTATTTCTGGAACACGGTGTTGATCTGCCGCTTATAGGGCGGAACGTCATTGATCCTCACACCGTCGAACAGGACGTCTCCCGACGTTGGCGTCGTGAAACCCCCGATGATCCGCAGCGTCGTGGTCTTACCGCAGCCGCTGGGTCCAAGCAGTGTGAGGAACTCTTTGTCGTTGATATAAAGATTTAAGTGATCGAGAACCAGTTCGTCGTCAAACGCCATGCACAGGTCGCGCAGGCGAATCAACTCTTTGGACATGTATCCTCCCCCATTTCTTCAAATAATGATACAAAAAAGCGCCTCTTTTCTCTGTTGAGGGGGAACCTTTCTCGTTGAAATTCGGCAATTAAGAATGATATCGGAAATGTACGGAAAAGTCAAGGAAAATAGCGGTTTTTGAAGGGAATATTTTGCACGGAGAAAACCTTTCCCCGCAGATACTCCAGCGCGCCCGCGTTCGTCCGGTAATCGAAGGCCAGACGGTAGGACCAAAGGCACTGTTTCTGCTCGTGATAGCGCCGATTCGTCTCGCCCCGGCCATACTTCCCATCCCCCAGCAGGGGGCAGCCCAGCTCCGCCATGGACACGCGGATCTGGTGGGTCCGGCCGGTCAGCAGCTCGCACTCCACCAGCGCCAGCCCGTCCCGCTTCTGGAGCGTTTTATAATAGGTGACGGCGGTGCGCCCGCCGGGCACGGGACGGCGGTAAAAGGAGACTTCCTTTTTTTTCTCGTCCTTGAGAAGAAAGCCCTCGATCTTTCCTGCGGGCGGGTTGGGCGCGCCCACCGTCACGCAGAGATAGGACTTGCGCAGCTCGTGGGTGCGGATCTTGTCGTTGATGACGCGCAGCGTCTCGGCGTTTTTTGCCGCGATGACGATGCCGCCGGTGTTCCGGTCGATCCGGTTGCACAGGGCGGGGGCGAAGGAGTTCTCCGCCGCAGGGTCCCACTCCTTTTTTTGATAAAGGTACGCCTGAATGTGGTGGACCAGCGTGTTGACCTTCTCCGTCTCATCGGCGTGGACCACAAGGCCGGGGCGCTTATTCACCAGCAGGAGGTTTTCGTCCTCATACACAATGTCCAGCTGCGGGCGGAACGCGGCGAGGAATTTGTCCTCCCGCTCCTCCGGCTGGTCAAAAAACTCGTCGTTGATGTACATTTGCAGCACGTCGCCCTCGCACAGGCGGACCTCCCGCTTGGAGCCTTTTCCGTTCACCTTGACGCGCTTGAGACGGATGTATTTCTGCACCAGCGCGGGCGGCAGGAGCGGCGCGGCCTTCGCCACGAACCGGTCCAGCCGCTGCCCGGCGTCGTTGTGATTGATGGTAAATTCCCGCATAGGCCCCTCCGCACGATCAGTTGATATGGCTATTGTATCCGATTTTGAAAAAAATGCAAGGCGCAGGCAAAAAAGTGTTTGACAAGCCGGGGCTTATCCCTTATAATACTACTCGTGTCATTGCGAGGTGTACTATGCGTTTCGACGTAAAACCCATCCTGAATTCCCCCGGCAGATCGCTGGACTTCCAGTTCACGCTGGACCTGTCCGACACGGAGCTGAACGGTCAGTATCCCGTGCAGGAGCCGGTGGAGGTCCGCGGCAGTGTGCGCAACACCGCCGGACTGCTGGAGCTTTCCATGACGGTGTCCGCTGTTCTGGACGCGGCGTGCGACCGCTGCGCAAAGCCCCTTCGGCTGCCCAAGCAGGTGGAGTTCCGCTGCATGCTGGCGGAGACGCTGGAAAACGGCGAGAACGACGAGATCGTTCTGCTGGAGGACGGCGAGGTGGACGTGGAGGACCTTGCCCGCACGGCGTTCATTCTGGACATGGACGCGAAGTTTTTGTGTTCGGAGGACTGCAAAGGCCTCTGCCCCCGCTGCGGCGCCGACCTGAACCTCGGCCCCTGCGGCTGCGGAAAGGAGACGGATCCCCGTCTGGCCGCCCTTGCAGCCCTTTTGGAGAACAACGCATCGACGTAACCAAACGGTACGGCACGAGCCGCCCGTTGATCTGAAGGAGGTGTCATCATGGCAGTACCCAAGGGAAAAGTATCCAAGGCAAGACGCGACAAGCGCCGCAGCTCCACGTGGAAGCTGGCGGTCCCCGGTCTCGTGGCCTGCTCCAAATGCGGTGCGCTGCACCTGCCTCACAGAATGTGCAAGGAGTGCGGCACTTACAACGGCCGGACGGTCAAGGTCGTCAAGTCTGTGGCCGCCAACGCCGCCAACGCTGCAAAATAAGATTTTGCATCCGTAATGAGGAGGAAAGAGTGCGCTCTTTCCTCCTTATTTTGTATTCGCTAAATTTTCCCCGCGCGGTTGCAATTCCATGACGCGCGGGTATAATAAAAGCTGAGACAAAAGCTGAGACGTGAATTACAGAGAAACGGGAGGAGACCCATGAAACCCATCGTTGCCATTGTGGGCCGGCCCAATGTGGGCAAGTCCATGCTCTTCAATAAGCTGATCGGGCGGCGGCTGTCCATCGTGGAGGATACGCCGGGCGTGACCCGCGACCGCATCTACGGGGAGACGGACTGGAACGGCCGCCCCTTCACCCTGATCGACACCGGCGGCATCGAGCCGCGGACCGACGATCAGATCCTGACCTTCATGCGCCAGCAGGCGCAGCTGGCCATCGAGAACGCCACGGTCATCATCTTCCTGACGGACATCCGCACCGGCCTGACCGCCGCGGATCACGAGGTGGCGGGGATGCTGCTGCGCAGCGGAAAGCCCATCGTCCTCGCGGTGAATAAGATGGACTCCACCGGCCGGGTGGACCCGGACTTTTACGAGTTTTACAATCTGGGCCTGGGCGATCCCATCGCCGTCTCCGCCGTCCACGGACACGGCACCGGCGACCTGCTGGACGCCTGCGTGAAGTATTTCCCGCCGGAGCAGGACGAGGAGGAGGAGAGCGACGCCATCCGCGTGGCCCTGATCGGCAAGCCCAACGTGGGCAAGTCCTCCCTCATCAACCGCATTTTGGGCGAGGAGCGCAGCATCGTCAGCGACGTGGCCGGGACCACGCGGGACGCCATCGACTCCCGCTTTTCCAACAGGCACGGCGACTTTGTGTTCATCGACACCGCCGGAATGCGCAAGAAGTCCAAGGTGGAGGAGGACATTGAGAAATACAGCGTCCTGCGGGCCACCATGGCCATCGAGCGCAGCGACGTGTGCCTGATCCTGATCGACGCGCGGGACGGCGTGACCGAGCAGGACACCAAGGTGGCCGGCCTTGCCCACGAGGCGGGAAAGGCCAGCATCATCGTGGTGAACAAGTGGGACCTGGTGGACAAGGACGACAAGACCATGGACCGGCTCACCGCCGACATCCGGCGGGATCTGGGCTTTATGACCTATGCGCCCGTCCTGTTCATCTCCGCGCTGACGGGCCAGCGGGTGGAAAAGCTCTTTGAGCTGATCGTGGCCGTGAGCAATCAGGCGTCCCTGCGCATCACCACCGGAATGCTCAATAACGTCTTGGCCGACGCGCAGACCCGCGTCCAGCCCCCCTCTGACAAGGGCCGCAGGCTGAAGATCTACTATATGACGCAGGTCGGCATCCGCCCGCCCCACTTTGTGGTGTTCTGCAACGACGCGCGGCTGTTCCATTTTTCCTATCAGCGGTATCTTGAAAACCAGATCCGCTCCGTGTTCGGGCTGACGGGAACGCCCATCATCCTGTCCATCCGGCAAAAGGGCGACAAGGAGGAGTGAGTATGCAGCACCTGTTTCCGGACGGCGCGCCGCTGGCGCTGCTGCTGGCCGTGACGGCGGTGTTCTCCTACTTCTGCGGCTGCTTCAACGGCGCGGTCATCGTCTCCAAGTATATCCTGCGGGACGACGTGCGCACCCACGGCAGCGGCAACGCCGGTCTGACCAACTTCTTCCGCACCTTCGGCGGGCCGCTGACTCTTGTGGTGATCCTGTGCGACGTATTTAAGGCGGTGGCGGCCCTGCTGGTGAGCGGGTACGTGATCGGCAGCGGCTATGCCGATTTTCTCTCCGCGGACGTTGCCACCGCGTACTGGCATACGTTCGCAAAGTACTGGGCGGGGATTTTCTGCCTGCTGGGGCATATGTTCCCCTGCATGTTCCAGTTCAAGGGCGGCAAGGGCATCCTCTCCGGCGGGACCATCGCCCTGATGCTGGACTGGCGCATCGCGCTGGTGGTGTGGGGCGGCTTTCTGCTGCTGGCCGCGGCCACGCGGTACGTCTCCCTCGGCTCCGTCTGGGCCGGGGCCAGCTTCCCGTTCGTTTCGTGGTACTGCTACCCGTACCCCGCGGTCGTCGCGCTGGCGTTTGTGATCGGGGGGCTGGTGGTGTGGCAGCACCGGACGAACATCCGGCGGCTGCTGGACGGGAATGAGAACAAATTCAGCTTCCATCACAAGACGGATACATAAAGAAACGATCCGAAAGGACGGGGTAGACATATGAAAACAGTGGTGATCGGTTCCGGCGGCTGGGGAACGGCTCTGGCCATGGTGCTGTGCGACAACGGACACGAGGTGACGCTCTGGTCCCACGATCCGGAAAAAGCGGAGAAAATGACGCAGACCCGGCGCAATCCCCTCCTGCCGGATGTGGAGCTGCCGGAGGCGCTGAAGATCAGCGGCGACATCTCCTGCGTGGCCGGGGCGGAGCTGGTGGTTTCCGCTTCGCCGTCCTACGCGGTGCGCAGCAACATCCGCAGGGCGGCGCCGTTTCTGGACGCACGGACGGTGCTGGTGTCCGTGTCCAAGGGCGTGGAGCGGGACACCAATCTGCGCATGAGCCAGCTCCTGCAGGAGGAGACGAAGAATCTGTGCCGCGTGACGGCGCTCTCCGGCCCCTCCCACGCCGAGGAGGTCAGCATCCGCCAGCCCACCGGCTGCGTGGCGGCGGGGGAGGACGGCGCGGCGGTCAAGCTGGTGCAGGACGCATTCATGAACCCCTATTTCCGGGTGTATACCAGTCCGGACATCGTGGGCGTGGAGCTGGGCGGCGCGCTGAAAAACGTGGTGGCTCTGAGCTGCGGCATCTGCGACGGCATGGGCTATCAGGACAACACCAAGGCTCTGCTGATGACCCGCGCCATGGCGGAGATCGCCCGGCTGGGCGAGACGCTGGGTGGGCGGCGGCAGACCTTCGCGGGCCTTGCCGGGATGGGCGACCTGATCGTCACCTGCACCTCCATGCACTCCCGCAACCGCCGGGCCGGCATCCTGATCGGTCAGGGGAAAACGGCCCAGCAGGCGATGGAGGAGGTCGGCGCGGTGGTGGAGGGCTACTACGCCGCCGAGAGCGTCTATCAGCTCGGGCAGAAGGCGGGCGTGGAAATGCCCATCTGCACCTGCGCCTATCAGGTCCTCTATCAGGGCAAACAGGTCCGGGACGTGGTGACGGAGCTGATGACCCGCTCGAAAAAGGACGAGCTGGGTTACGACTGGATGTGAAAACAGCGCGCGGACGCAGATGCGTCCGCGCGCTGATTTTTTGTACGTAGGACGGCCGATTTCCCCGCGCCGTCTGATGTACGCCGCTTTTCGCCTGCAAGGACCGGAGACGGAATGGGACGGGGCCTTCTGCATGAACAGCCCCGGCCGGATGATCCCGGCGTACAAGCTCAGCGGAATGAGACTGCGCGTCCGCTCATGCGGATGAACGCGGCCCCGGCCTGCGCCGTCTGGCGCGCACCGGAGAGAGATCTGCCGCCCTGCGGGGGAATGGGCTGAAAATCGGGCATGAAAAAGCGTCCGGGCCAAATGGCTCGGACGCTGATCTTGCTTGCATCAGATCGCTCTGGTGACTTTGCCGGAACGCAGGCACCGGGTACAAACATATACATGGCGCGGCGTACCATTGACGACTGCCTTGACACGCTTTACATTGGGCTTCCAGGGACGATTGGCACGTCTGTGGGAGTGAGACACCTTGATGCCGAAGGTGATACCCTTATCGCAAAACTCGCACTTAGCCATCCGTTGCACCTCCTCGCTGTTGCGGACTTGCGCCTCTTACTCATAGGCACAGCTGATATCATAACAGAAAAAGATGTAAAAAGCAAGTGGAAATTTCAAAAAATTCAAAAAATAAAAAACGGGCCAAAATGGAAACGGTTGCGTAAAAGCGGCCGATGGGCTATAATATCAGATGTGATCCGGAGACGGCCCGCACTCTGCGGCGGCTCCGGGCAGACGCGGGCGCGGAGCGCCCGGACGACTAGACCGCGGACGGGCGACGGCCCCCGCGGGGGAAGGCGGGCACTTATGGCGGATAAAGGCTTGAAAATGAAGGAGTTCGTGTCTGCGTTCGATCTGCAGATCCTCAACCGGGGCGCGGATTTTGACGACGCGGTCCTCTCCATCACGGACGTGAACCGGCCCGGACTTCAGTTCATGGGCTTTTTTGATTACTTCGACCCCCGCCGCCTTCAGGTGATCGGCAAGGCGGAGGTCACATATCTCAAGGGGCTGACCACGCAGGAGCGGAAAAAGGAATTTGATGACCTGTTTCTCTACGATATCCCGGCGCTGGTCATCGCCCGGAATCTGGACTGCTTCCCAGAGTGCCTGCAAAGTGCGCAGGAGCACGAGCGGACGCTGCTGCGCACGGCGGAGACCACCGTGGACTTCACCGCCCACACCATCGAGTTCCTCAACCGGAAGCTGGCCCCCACCATCGGCCGCCACGGCGTCCTGCTGGACATTTACGGCGAGGGCGTGATGATTACCGGCGACTCCGGCGTGGGCAAGAGCGAGACGGCCATCGAGCTTATCATGCGGGGCCACCGGCTGGTGGCGGACGATTCGGTGGACATCCAGCGGGTGTCCAACCAGCTTTACGGCGCGTCGCCTGAGATGATCCGGCACTATATCGAGCTGCGGGGCATCGGCGTGATCGACGTGCGGCAGCTTTTTGGGATGCGGGCTATCAAGACCGAGGCCCAGATCGACCTTGTGGTGCATCTGGAGCCGTGGGACAGCAAGAAGATCTACGACCGGCTGGGCATCGAGGACCACTACACGGAAATTCTGGACCTTCAGGTCCCCTGCGTCACCATCCCGGTCCGGCCGGGGCGGAATCTGGCCAGCATCGTGGAGGTGGCGGCCATGAACAACCGCCTGCGCCGCTTCGGCTTCAACGCGGCGGAGGAGCTGGTCCGCCGGGTGGACGAACAGGCCAGCCGGGGCGGCCCGGTCTGAGGAAAGGAGACGGAGCGCGTGTACGTCGGCATCGACATCGGCGGAACGAATCTGAAGGCGGGGCTGGTGGACGGCGAGGGCCGTCTGCTGGCGGCGCGGCGGACGCCGCTGGGGCCGTTTCAGGGCGGGGAGTACTTCGTCCGACGGCTGGCGGAACTGACGGCGCAGGTGTGCCGGGACGGCGGCGTGCCGCCGGGAGAGCTGGAGTATGTGGGCATGGGCGTTCCCGGCGCGGTGGCCGGGAGCGAGATCGTGTACACCTGCAACATCCCGCTGAAAAACGTGCCGGTGGGGCGGCTGTTCAGCCAGTATCTGGACGTGCCGGTGCGGCTGGCCAACGACGCGGACTGCGCCGCCGTGGGCGAGTATTTCTGCGGCGCGGGCCGGGGCACGAAGCATTTCGCCGTGGTGACGCTGGGGACCGGCGTGGGCGGCGGCTTCATTCTGAACGGAAAGCTCTGCTCCGGCGGCGGCATGGCTGGCGAGGTGGGGCATATGGTGGTGGAGCGGGGCGGCGAGCCCTGCGCCTGCGGCCGCCGGGGCTGCTGGGAGGCATATGCCTCCGCCACGGCGCTGATCCGCATGACCAGAGAGACGATGGAACGGGAGCGGGACAGCCTTTTGTGGGAGGTCTCACAGGGCGGCGCCGCCGTCACCGGACGGACGGCCTTTGACGCGGCCCTGCGGGGCGACGGCGCGGCAAGGGCGCTCTGCCGCCGGTACGCGGAGTATGTGGCGGTGGGCGTCGTGAACCTGATGAACATTCTGCAGCCGGAGCGGCTGGCTCTCGGCGGCGGCGTGGGCGAGGCGGAGGACGAACTGCTGCTGACGCCGGTGCGGGAGATCGCGGCGCGGGAGAGCTACGCCGCCCGCTGCGGCGGCGCGCAGACCGAGGTGGTCCAGGCGGAGCTTGGAAACGACGCGGGCGTGATCGGCGCGGCGCTGCTGGGCCGCGCGGCGGAATAACGGGAAATGGGAGGTCCTGCATGGATTGGACGGAGGAGCTGGACAACTGGGCGGCGGAGTATCTGCCGGATCTGGAGCTGAGACGGGAGGAACCCATGAGCCGCCACACCTCGTTCCGCATCGGCGGACCGGCCCGGCGGATGGCGTTCCCCAAAAGCGGTGAGCAGGTCGTGCTGCTGACGGACTTTGCCCGCCGGTGCGGTGCGCGGCCGCTGGTGATCGGGAACGGCACGAATCTGCTGGCCCCGGACGAGGGGCTGGACCGGCTGGTGATCGACGCTTCGGCGGGGCTGAACCGGCTGGAGCCGGGGCCGGAGCCGCGCTGCGTGACGGCGCAGGCGGGCGCTCCGCTGGCGCGGCTGGCGGACTTCGCCCAGAAGCGGGGCCTTGCCGGCCTTGCGTTTGCCCACGGCATTCCCGGCACGGTGGGCGGCGCGGTGTGCATGAACGCCGGGGCCTACGGCGGCGAGATGGCGCAGGTGATCCGCTCCGTGACGCTGCTGGACCCGGCGGAGGGCGTAAAGACCCTGACGGGGGAGCAGATGGACTTCGGCTACCGCCGCAGTGCGCTGACGGAGCATCCGGACTGGATCGTGCTGTCCGCTGTGTTCGCGCTGGAGGACGGCGACCCGGCGCAGATCCGGGCGGAGATGGACGCGCTGATGGCCCGGCGGCGGGCCAGCCAGCCGCTGGAGCTGCCCAGCGCGGGCAGCACCTTCAAGCGGCCGGAGGGCTATTTTGCCGGGACGCTGATCGACCAGTGCGGTCTCAAGGGACTGCGCGTGGGCGGCGCGCAGGTCAGCGAAAAGCACGCGGGCTTCGTCGTCAACCGCGGCGGGGCCACCTGCGCGGATGTGACGGCGCTGATCGCGCAGGTGCAGGCGCGGGTACTGGAAAAAACGGGCGTCCGGCTGGAGCCGGAGGTCAGGATCGTCCGGTAAGGCCGGACGGGGAGAGAGAAACGGAGCATTTGCATGGAGATCTTGATTATTTCCGGGCTGTCCGGAGCGGGGAAGAGCAAGGCTGCCTCCTTTCTGGAGGACATCGGCTTTTATATCGTGGACAATATGCCGGCGGCCATGATTTTGAAATTCGCGGAATTCTGTGCCGGGGGCAACGGACGCTACGACCGGGTGGCACTGGTGTACGACGTGCGCACGGCGGAGTCCTTCACAGAGCTGTTCGATGTGCTCGACAAGCTGCGGGGCATGGGCGGCGTGTGCCGGATGCTGTTTTTGCAGGCGTCGCCGGAGACCGTTATCAAGCGGTATAAGGAGACGCGGCGGCGCCACCCCCTCAGCGCCGGGGCCGACACGCTGGAGGAGGCCGTCCGCCGGGAGGCGGAGGTCATGCGCCCCGTGCGGGAGCGGGCGGACTATGTGATCGACACCAGCAGTCTGTCCACCGCCCAGCTCCGGGCGGAGATCCTGCGCCTGTTCAGCGGCAAGGACGAGAAGGCGGGCATGACCGTGGCGGTCACGTCCTTCGGTTTCAAGTACGGCCTGCCGCTGGAGGCGGATCTGGTGCTGGACGTGCGGTTCATGCCCAATCCCTTTTACATCGAGACGCTGCGCCGCAAGACAGGGTTGGACAAGGCGGTGTCGGACTACGTATTTTCGTTCCAGCAGACGCGGGACTTTCTGGAAAAGCTGGAGGATCTTCTGAAGCTGACGCTGCCGCTGTACGCCGAGGAGGGCAAGACCAGCCTGACCATCGCCGTGGGCTGCACCGGCGGACAGCACCGCTCCGTGGCCATCGCCCACGCGCTGACAGCGTTCGTGCAGGAGCAGGGCTATCCGGTGACGGAGTATCACCGAGATATGCCCCGCGGCTGAGAGCGCGGAAGGGAGGACCATGGAACGTCAACGGGCATCCTATCGCCTGCCCCGGGCGCGGGGACCGCGGATCGCCGCCATCGGCGGCGGACACGGCCTTTCCACCATGCTGCGGGGATTGAAGCAGTACACGGAAAATATCACCGCCATTGTCACGGTGGCGGACGACGGCGGCGGCTCCGGCATGCTGCGCCACGATCTTGGGATGCCTCCGCCGGGGGACATCCGCAATTGTCTGGAGGCGCTGGCCAACACGGAGCCGCTGATGGCCGAACTGCTGCACTACCGCTTTTCCGACGGGACGCTGGCGGGCCAGAGCTTCGGCAACCTGTTCCTCGCGGCGCTCAACGGCATCTCGCCCTCCTTCGATCAGGCGGTGACCCGCATGAGCGAGGTGCTGGCCATCACGGGGCGGGTCCTGCCCGTCACGAATGCCAACGTACAGCTGGAGGCCGAGTTTGAAAACGGCGTCCGGGTGGTGGGCGAGTCCAAGATCTTCTGCTGCAAAAAGGAGCAGGACTGCCGCATCCGGCAGGTCCGGCTCCTGCCGGAGCACCCCCGGGCGCTCCGCGCGGCGGCGGAGGCCATCGAGAACGCGGACATGGTGGTGCTGGGGCCGGGGAGCCTGTACACCAGCATCATCCCCAACCTGCTGGTGGACGGCATCGTGGAGGCTATTCAGGCGTCCGACGGGCTGAAGGTCTACGTCTGCAACGTGATGACCCAGGAGGGGGAGACGGAGGGCTATACCGCCGCCGACCACATCGCGGCGCTGTTCAAGCACTCCGTGCCGGGGCTGTTCAGCCTGTGCCTGACCAATTCCTCGCCCATCCCCCGGGGCGTCGCCGCGCGGTACGCCGAGGAGGGCGCGGAGCTGATCCGCTGCGACCGGGAGCGGTGCGCCGAGCTGGGCGTGGAGATCGTGAACCGGCCGGTGGCCACAGTGGAAAACGGCTTTGTCCGCCACGAGCCGGGCCATCTCGCCCGGGAGCTGATCCTGCTCCACGCGGAGCGCAGCGTCCGCATCGCGGGCGCCGGCTCGGCCGGGGACTTTTACCGGGTGGAGCAGCCCGGCGGCCGCGGCCGCTGAATCGGTTTACATAAGATATAGACCGCGCGCCGCGCGGAACGGAAGGAGAGCGGGATGTCCTTTTCCTACGAAGTGAAAAACGAGCTTTGCCGTCTGGAGGTCCAGCGGCACTGCTGCGCCCGGGCGGAGGCTTACGGCATCCTGCTCTACTGCAACACCTTCAACTCCGGCGAGGTGCGCATCGTCACGGAAAATCCCAACTTTGCCACGCGTCTGCCCCGGCTGTTCCAGCGGGCGTTCCGCATCCAGTTCGACCGCCGTCCAGAGCCGGACACGCCGGGAAAGCTGGTCTTTCAGATCACGGAGCCGGAAAAGCTGGACCACATCATCGACGCGCTGGGCTACGCGCCGGAGCAGAATCTGGTGCTGCACATCAACTTCGGCCTGCTGGAGGAGGAGTGCTGCCGGGGGGCGTTCCTGCGGGGCGTATTCTTTGCAGGGGGCAGCGTCACGGACCCGCACAAGCGGTATCATCTGGAGCTGGCCACGTCCCATCTTCAGGTCAGCCGGGAGCTGGACTCCCTCCTGCGGGACAACGGCTTTCCGCCCAAGAGCGTGAGCCGGAACGGGAGCTGCATCACCTACTTCAAGCAGAGCGACCAGATCGAGGACTTCCTCACCCGCATCGGCGCGCCGGTGGCGGCGATGCACGTGATGGACGCGAAGATGGAAAAGGACCTGCGCAACAGCGTCAACCGCCGCCTGAACTGCGACAACGCCAATCTGGACAAGGCGGTGGACGCGGCGCTGGAGCAGATCGACGCCATCCGGCGGTTGGAGCGCACGGGGCGGCTGGACAAGCTGCCCGAGCGCCTGCGCCAGACGGCGGCGGCCCGGCTGAAAAATCCGGAGCTGAGCCTTTCGGAGCTGGCGGCGGGCTTTACCCCGGAGATCACCAAGTCCTGTCTGAATCACCGGCTGCGCAAGCTGATGGAGCTGGCGAGGGCCGTTCCGCCGGAGGATGGGGAGCGCGAAGCATGAAAAAGCGGATCATCGACATGGAAAAGGACCCCCGGCGGGAGCAGTACGCTTACTTCGCGCCGCTGCGCGACCCCTATGTGGGCGTGACCTGCCGGGTGGACGCCGCCGGCTGGCAGAAGCGGCGGACGGCCTCCGGCGCGCCGGTCTTTCTGTCGCTGGCATATGAGATCCTTGCGGCGGCCAACTCCGTCCCGGAGCTTCGGCGGCGGATCGAAAACGGGCAGGTGGTGGAGTACGACCGGTGCCGCTGCTCCTGCACCGTGGCAAAGCCGGACGGGGCCTACGCTTACTGCACACTGGACTGCACGCTGCCGTGGGACGCGTTCCTGAAGGAGGGGCGCGAACGGCTGGCGGAGGCCCGCAGCGGCGGGACCATGGGGGAGGACGGCGAGAGCGGCGAATACTTTTTCGTCTCCTGCGTTCCGTGGCTGGACTATACGTCCATGGTCCAGCCCGTGCCGGAGCCGCCGGTCAGCAACGTGCGGCTGGCGTGGGGAAAATGCGTGACGGAAAACGGGAAAACCAGCCTGCCGGTGACGATCGTGGCGCATCACGCGCTGGCGGACGGCATCCATCTGGCGGCGTTTTTTGACGAACTGAAGCGGCGGCTGGGCTGAGCCGCGTAAGAACGAACGAAAGAGGGAGACGGATATGGACCGCTGCGAACGCGCGATCGAATATCACAAGCGGGGCTGCAACTGCAGCCAGTCGGTGCTGGCGGCCTTCGCCGACCTGACGGGACTGGGCGAGGCGGGGAGCCTTGCCATTGCCGGGGGCTTCGGCGGCGGCTCGGGAACGGGCGAGCTGTGCGGCGCCATCGCCGGGGCGGTGATGACGCTCTCCCAGCTCTATCCCGCCACCATCGAGGACCCGGTGAACGGCAAAAAGCGGGCGGTGGGCCTCGCGCGGGAGTTCCAGCGTCGGTTCGCCCGGCGCTTCGGCCATCTGCGCTGCGCCGACCTGCTGCCGGAGAAGTACCAGCCGGACGAAAACACGCCCGCCGCGCTGCGGCTGGGTCTGACGAATCACTGCGAGATCATGATCGCCACCGCGGTGGAGATCGTGGAGGAGATGCTCTCGGAGCAGGCGGCCTGAGGGCCGGAGATCACCCGAAAAGGAGCGAGCCATGTCCTTTGTCCATTTACACGTGCATACGGAGTTCAGCCTGCTGGACGGCGCGTGCCGCATCAAGGAGCTGCCCGGCGTTCTGAAGGAGCTGGGGCAGGACGCCTGCGCCATCACCGACCACGGCGTGATGTACGGCGCGATCGACTTTTACCGCGCCTGCAAGGCGGAGGGGATCAAGCCCATTATCGGCTGCGAGGTTTACGTAACGCCGCGGGGCCGCACCCGTTTTCAAAAGCAGCACGAGTTCGACGCGGAGAGCCGGCATCTGGTGCTGCTGTGCGAAAATGAGGAGGGCTACCGCAACCTCTCCTACATGGTCTCCATGGCGTGGACGGAGGGGTTTTACATCAAGCCCCGGGTGGACATAGAGCTGCTGCGGGCGCACCACGGCGGGCTGATTGCCCTGTCGGCCTGCCTTGCCGGGGAGATCCCCCGGCGGCTGCGCAACGGGGAGTATGAGACGGCCAAGGCCGCGGCGCTGGAGATGGCGGAGCTGTTCGGCCCGGAGCACTTCTATCTGGAGGTGCAGGACCACGGCATCCCGGACCAGCAGACGGTGAACCGGGGCATTCTGAAGCTCCATCAGGAGACGGGCCTGCCCATGGTCTGCACCAACGACGCACACTACCTGCGCGCCTCGGACGCGGAGGCCCACGACGTGCTGCTGTGCATCCAGACGGGCAGGCAGCTTGCCGACGAGAACCGGATGCGGTACGAGCCGCGTAATTTCTACCTCCGGTCCGAGGAGGAGATGCGCCGCCTGTTCGCCGCTTATGAGGACGCGGTGGACAACACCGGGCGCATCGCCCAGCGGTGCAATGTGGAATTCGTGTTCGGCAAGTATCAGCTCCCGGAATTCAAGCTGCCGGAGGGGTACGACTCCTATACCTATCTGAAGGAGCTTTGCGCCGCGGGCTTTGACGAGCGGTACGGCGGCGCGCACCCGGAGTACCGGGAGCAGCTTCAATACGAGCTGGAAATGATCGAGAAAATGGGCTTTACGGACTATTTCCTCATCGTCTCCGACTTCGTGCGCTACGCAAAGAGCGCGGGCATCCCCGTCGGCCCCGGCCGCGGCAGCGCCGCCGGGAGCATGGTGAGCTACTGTCTGCACATCACGGACATCGAGCCGATGCGCTTCGGGCTGTATTTCGAGCGGTTCCTGAACCCGGAGCGGGTCAGCATGCCGGATATCGACATGGACTTCGGCGACGTGCGCCGGGGCGAAGTGGTGGACTACGTCCGCCGGAAGTACGGCGACGACCACGTGGCCCAGATCGTCACCTTCGGCACCATGGCGGCCCGGGGCGTGATCCGGGACGTGGGCCGAGTAATGGGCATTCCGTACGCCGAGGTGGACGCCATCGCCAAGCAGGTCCCCGGCGGCCCCGGCGCGCTGCACATCACGCTCAGCGACGCGCTGCGGCTGAGCAAGCCCCTGCGGGACCTCTACGAAAACGACGAGACGGTCAAAAAGCTGATCGACACGGCGCAGAAGCTGGAGGGGATGCCCCGCAACGCCTCCACCCACGCCGCGGGCGTGGTCATCACGAAAAAGCCCGTGTACGAGTACGTTCCGCTGGCGAAAAACGACGACGCGGTGGTCTGCCAGTACATCATGACCACGCTGGAGGAGCTGGGGCTGCTCAAGATGGACTTCCTGGGCCTGCGGAACCTGACGGTGCTGGACGACGCGGTGAAGATGGTCCGGGCGGAGCATCCGGACTTCCGGCTGGAGGACATCCCGGAGGACGACGCGCCCACCTATGAGATGCTGGGGCAGGGCAAGACCGTGGGCGTGTTCCAGATGGAGTCCGCCGGAATGACCGGCGTGTGCGTAGGGCTAAAGCCCCGCAGCATCGAGGACATCTCCTCCATCATCGCGCTCTACCGTCCCGGCCCCATGGATTCCATCCCCAAATTCATCGCCTGCGCGCAGGACCCGAAGAAGATCACGTACCTCCACCCGTCGCTGGAGCCGATCCTCTCCATCACCTACGGCTGCATCCTCTATCAGGAGCAGGTCATCGAGATCTTCCGCCGCCTCGCGGGCTATTCGCTGGGGCAGGCGGACATGGTGCGCCGCGCCATCTCCAAGAAAAAGGCTGCCCAGATCGAGCGGGAAAAGGACGCGTTCATCCACGGCGACCCGGCACGCAGCATCGCCGGCTGCGTGGCCAACGGCATCCCGGAGGCCACGGCGCAGGCCATCTATCAGGACATCTACGATTTTGCCAACTACGCTTTCAACAAGGCCCACTCGGTGGCTTACGCCGTGGTGGCCTATCAGACGGCGTACTTCAAGTGCCACTTCCCGAAGGAGTACATGGCGGCGCTGCTGACCAGCGTGCTGGAAAACTCCGCCAAGATCGCGGGGTATATCACCGAGTGCCGGGACTGCGGCATCCGGCTCCTGCCGCCGGACATCAACCGCTCCTGCGACGTGTTCACGGTGGAGGAGGGCGGCATCCGCTTCGGCCTTGCCGCCGTGAAGAATATCGGCAGAGGGTTCATTCAGGCCGTGATGCGGGAGCGGGAGGAGCGGCCCTTCGTCTCACTGAGCGACTTCTGCCGCCGGATGAACGGCGGGGACATCAACAAGCGGGCCGTGGAGAACCTGATCCGCTCCGGCGCGTTTGACGGCTTCGGCGCGAAGCGCTCCCAGCTCATCCGGGTGTATGAGACGGTGATGGACTCCATCGCCAGCGCCAGCCGCCAGAACGTGGAGGGCCAGATCGACTTTTTCTCCATGAACGCGTCCTCCGCGGCGGAGCCGCCGCAGGAGGTCGAGCTGCCGGACATCCCGGAGTATTCGCCCCAGGAGCTGATGAATATGGAGAAGGAAACCACGGGCCTCTATCTCTCCGGCCACCCCATGGACCAGTACCGGGAGGAGGTGCGGCGGCTGAACGTGCCGTCCATCGCCGCCATTCTGGACGATTTTGCGCAGGAGGGCGGCCCCGTCCGCTTCGCGGACGGGCAGCGCATCCAGATCGCGGGCGTTGTGACCTCCAGCAAGACCAAGACCACGAAGAACAACTCCCTCATGGCCTACGTGACGGTGGAGGACGACACCGCCGCCATCGAGCTTTTGTGCTTTGCCCGGACGCTGGACACCTGCGGCCCCTGCCTTCAGGAGAATCAGGCCGTGGCCGTGCGGGGAAAGCTGTCCGTCCGGGACGAAAAGGCACCCCAGATCCTGTGCGACTACGCCGAGCCGCTGGGCGGCGCCACAGGCGCTCCGACCGCCCCATCCCGGCAGGCGGCGGCGCCCGCCGCGGGCAGCGTGCTGTATCTCAAGCTCCCCGGACTGGACAGCCCGGAGCTACGCCACATGAAGCTGGTGTTTCAGATGTTCCCCGGCGAAACGCCGGTAAAGCTGGTCATGGCGGACACCCGCAAGGTGTTCGGCACGCGGCTGCTGCTCCATCCCGCCCTGCTGCGGGAGGCCCGGGAGACGCTGGGCGAGGAGAACGTGGTCGTCAAGTGAAAAAAGCTCCCTCCGTGAGGACAGCGGCGCATGAGACAAGCTTCACATTTTAAGAGAGAACAGCGTGGCGGAAGTCACGCTGTTCTGCTTTTTGCTGCGTGGTTGGCCGTCTCGGAAAGAATGCCTTGGGGCGGAAAACCGATATAGGCGGGGCTGATATTCACATCCTGCGCCTGATGCCCGCTGCGCTTGCCGGGAGCACAGACATACATTTTGTTCACAAGATCATGCAGCACGGCGGGCGTCAGCGCCTGCAAATCAGGATAGCTGCATTGAAAGACCCAGTAAGACGCAAGCTGAAAACGGCGCTTATCTGCCTTATGAACCGCATTTGTGCAGAGACATGAACTCATACATTCTCGTCTTTTCGCACGATTTACAGGCAAAATGCTCCTTGATTTTCAACCTCGGATCATGTACAGGTCCATTGTAAAGACCAACACAAACGCAAAGGGTATGTGCCGTTAAGGCACATACCCTTTTGTCAGCGCCCCCTGTCCGGCAGCTGCCATAATATTTGCTTCTGAAAACCTGTTTTATGGACAGCTGCCCGAGGAGGGAGCTTTTTGCGTCTAATTGCGGGAGGCGTCCGGTCATGGGGCGGCGGGCCGGGGAACCGCTCAGGTCTGCTCGGTCCGCCTGCCGAACTGGATGTCCCGGATGTCATACGGCGCGGTCTGGTAGACGTTGTAGTTCAGCCAGTTGGAGTACAGCAGGTTGGCGCAGGAGCGCCATGTGACCACCGGCGTCTGGGCGGGGTCGTCGTTGGGGAAGTAGTGCTTCGGAAGCTGGATGTCCGCCCCGGCGGCCACGTCCCGCAGATACTCCTTTTTCAGCGTGTCCCGGTCGTATTCGGCGTGGCCCATCAGGAAGATCTGCCGTCCGCCGTCGGTTTTTACGGCGTAGACGCCCGCCTCCGGCGAGGAGGCGAGGACTTTCAGCTCCGGAACGGCCTCGATATCCGCCCGGTCCACCGTGGTGTGGCGGGAGTGGGGGACCTGAAACCGGTCGTCAAAGCCCCGGAACAGAATGAAATTCGGGTCCTCCACTGTGTGCTCGAACACGCCGAAGAGCTTCTGCGGGAGCGGGCGCTTTGGAATGCCGTAATGATGATAAAGGCCCGCCTGCGCGCCCCAGCAGATGTGGAGCGTGGAGTGGACGTGGGTTCGGCTCCAGTCCATGATGCGGCACAGCTCCGGCCAGTAGTCCACCTCCTCAAAGGGGAGGTTCTCCACCGGCGCGCCGGTGATGACCAGCCCGTCGAAGGTGCGTTCCTTCACCTCGTCAAAGGTCTTGTAAAATGCCAGCATATGCTCGGCGGAGGTGTTTTTCGAGACGTGGCCCGTGGGGGCGATCAGCTCCAGCTCGATCTGGAGGGGCGTGTTGCCCAGCACCCGGGCCAGCTGCGTCTCCGTGTCCACCTTGGTGGGCATCAGGTTCAGCAGCAGGATCTGGAGCGGGCGGATGTCCTGCGTGATGGCGCGGGTCTCCGTCATGACGAAGATGTTTTCCCGGGTCAGCGTCTCGGTGGCCGGGAGCTGGTTTGGGATCTTAATGGGCATGAGCGGCCCTTCCTTTCCAATGTGTTAGGGGACGCGCTCAGGCCTCCGTCTGCTCCAATGCCTGAGCGATATCGGCGATGAGGTCCGCGCTGTCCTCCAGTCCGCAGCTCATGCGGACCAGTCCGGCGGGGATGCCGGCGGCCTGAAGCTGCTCGTCGGTCATCTGGCGGTGGGTGGAGGTGGCCGGATTCAGACAGCAGGTCCGCGCGTCCGCCACGTGGGTCTCGATGGCGGCCAGCTTCAGATGCTTCATGAAGCAGCCCGCGGCGTCCCGCCCGCCCTTGAGCTCAAAGGACACCACGCCGCAGGAGCCGTGGGGCAGGTACTTTTCCGCCAGCGCGTGGTACTTGTCGCCGGGCAGGCCGCAGTAGCTGACCTTGGCCACCTTGGGATGCTTTTCCAGAAACTCCGCCACGGCCTGCCCGTTTTCACAGTGGCGGGCCATGCGGATGTGCAGACTCTCCAGGCCCAGATTCAGATAGAACGCGTGCTGGGGGGACTGGATGGAGCCGAAGTCCCGCATGAGCTGGGCGGTGCACTTGGTAATGAACGCGCCCTCTTTTCCGAACTTCTCCGCGTAGGTGATGCCGTGATAGCTCTCGTCCGGGGTGCACAGGCCGGGGAACTTGTCGGCGTGGGCCATCCAGTCGAACTTCCCGGAATCCACGATGGCGCCGCCCACCGCCGCGCCGTGGCCGTCCATGTACTTGGTGGTGGAGTGGGTCACAATGTCCGCGCCCCACTCGAAGGGGCGGCAGTTGACGGGCGTTGCGAACGTGTTGTCCACGATCAGGGGCACGCCGTGGCTGTGGGCCGCCCGGGCGAACTTCTCAATGTCCAGAACGGTCAGCGCCGGGTTGGCGATGGTCTCGCCGAAAACGGCCTTTGTGTTCTCCTGAAACGCGGCGTTCAGCTCCTCGTCCGTGCAGTCCGGGGCCACAAAGGTGCAGGACACGCCCATCTTCGCCATAGTGACGGAGATCAGATTGAAAGTCCCGCCGTAAATGGAGGAGGAGGCCACGATGTGGTCGCCGCAGGAGGCGATGTTGAACAGCGCGAAGAAGTTGGCCGCCTGACCGGAGGAGGTGAGCATGGCGGCGGAGCCGCCCTCTAGCGCGGCGATCTTCGCGGCCACGAAGTCGTTGGTGGGGTTCTGGAGCCGGGTGTAGAAATAGCCGCTGGCCTCCAGATCGAAGAGCTTGCCCATGTCCTCGCTGGTGGCGTATTTGAACGTGGTGGACTGGACGATGGGGATCTGGCGCGGCTCGCCGTTTCCGGGGGTGTAGCCGCCCTGCACACATACGGTTCCGATGCTCTGAGTGTTCATTTCAAAAAACTCCTTTCGTTTGTACGCTCCGGGCAAAAAGAAAAGACCCCCGCCCCAAAGCGTCTGCTTTGAGACGAAAGTCTGCCGACCTCCGCGGTACCACTCAAATTGCGCGCCGTGCGGCGCGCCCCTCACAGGCTCCATCAAGCCCTCTGCCTTAACGCGGCGACACGGGAGGGCCTGTCCCTGATCGGGTTCGCCCCTCCGGCTCGGGAGCCATAGGCACTGGAAACGCCTCTCCGCCGGCTCGCACCGCCCGCCGGCTCTCTGAAGGGCCCGCGTCTCCGCCCTCTCCGTCCTTGCCTTTTGATATTGGTGATATTTTAGCATGACAGGCGCAAATGTCAAGCGGTTTTTGCGCAGGGCGGGGCCGTAAAGACTGCGGCCCGTTCCGTTACGGTCCCGCCGGAAGTGAAATCCTTGATTGACGGGGCGGCAGGTCGTGCAGTATAATGAAAAACTGTATCAGTATGAAACAAGATGGAGGAACCGTTATGTGGATCGCGGATAAATGGCGGGATTATGAGCTGCTGGACTGCGGCGGCGGCGAAAAGCTGGAGCGCTGGGACTCCCAGCTCCTGGTCCGGCCGGACCCGCAGGCCATCTGGGAGACCGACCGGGACTATCCCGGCTGGAAGCGGGCCAACGGGCGGTATCTGCGCTCCCAGACCGGCGGCGGACACTGGGAAAAGGGAAAGCTGCCGGAGAGCTGGCAGGTGCGCTACGCGGACCTGACCTTTCAGGTCAAGCCCATGAACTTCAAGCACACGGGCCTGTTCCCCGAGCAGGCGGTCAACTGGGACTTCGCCATGGAGAAGATCCGCGGCGCGGGCCGGCCCATCCGGGTGCTGAACCTGTTCGCCTACACCGGAGGCGCCACGGTGGCCTGCGCCAAGGCGGGCGCCAGCGTGTGCCACGTGGACGCGGCCAAGGGCATGGTGGCATGGGCGAAGGAGAACGCCCGCCTGTCCGGACTGGGGGACGCACCCATCCGCTGGATCGTGGACGACTGCGCCAAGTTCGTGGAGCGGGAGATCCGGCGGGGCAAGACCTATGACGCCATCATCATGGACCCGCCCAGCTATGGGCGCGGCCCCGGCGGCGAGGTCTGGAAGCTGGAGGAGAACCTGTTCGGCTTTGTGAAGCTGTGCGCGGGCGTGCTGTCCGACCGGCCGCTGTTCGTGCTCATCAATTCCTACACCACCGGCCTCGCGCCGTCGGTGCTGGGGTATCTTCTGGGGCTTCTGGTAAAGGAAAAATACGGCGGCAAGTGCATGTGGGACGAGCTGGGCCTGCCGGTGACGCGGACGGGGATGTGCCTGCCCTGCGGCGCCACGGGCCGCTGGTTCAGCGAGTGAGCGGAAAGCGGGACGTCATGGAAGCGATACTGAAAACAAAAGACCTCCAGTTCCTCTACCCGGCGGTGGAGGAGGGGGAAAAGGCCACGGTGGCGCTGCGCGGCGTGGACCTCTCCATCGAGCGCGGCTCGTTCGTGGTGATCCTGGGCCACAACGGCTCTGGGAAATCCACCCTGTCCAAGACCTTCAACGCGATCCTGCTGCCCTCGGCGGGGGCGGTGTACGTCAAGGGGATGGACACCGCCGACGAGGGCAGCCTGCTGGACATCCGGCGCAGCGTGGGCATGGTGTTCCAGAATCCGGACAACCAGATCGTGTCCAACGTGGTGGAGGAGGACGTGGCGTTCGCACCGGAGAATCTGGGCGTCCCCACGGAGGAGATCCGCCGCCGGGTGGACGGCGCGCTGGCCGCGGTGGGGATGTCGGAGTTCGCCCAGCACGCGCCCCATCTCCTCTCCGGCGGGCAGAAGCAGCGCATCGCCATCGCGGGCGTTCTGGCCATGGAGCCGGACTGCATCGTGCTGGACGAGGCCACGGCCATGCTGGACCCCGCCGGACGGCGGGAGGTGCTGTCCACCGTTCACCGGCTCAACCGGGAAAAGGGCATCACCGCGGTGCTCATCACCCACCACATGAACGAGGCGGAGGACGCCGACCGCGTGATCGTCATGGACGACGGGCGGGTGGTCATGGATGGCCCGCCCCGGGAGATCTTCACCCGGGTGGAGGAGCTGCGCAGTCTGGGGCTGACGGTCCCGGACACGGTGGACCTGCTGGACCGGCTGCGCCGGGACGGGCTGGCGCTTCCGCTGGACGCGCTGAGCGTGGACGAGTGCGCGGACGCGGTGGCGGCGGCGCTGGGATAACGGAACGGAGAGGACAGAGCATTGAAACCGATTTTACAGGTCAGGAACCTGACCCATACCTACGGGATCGGCACGCCCTTTGAGCGCAGCGCCGTAGAGAATATGAGCTTTGAGGTGGCGGAGGGCGAATTTCTGGGCGTGATCGGCCACACCGGGTCCGGAAAGTCCACGCTGCTCCAGCATCTCAACGGTCTGCTGCGCCCCACGGCGGGGCAGATCCTGCTGGACGGGAAGGACATCTGGGCGGAGCCGAAGAAGATCCGGGACGTGCGCTTCAAGGTGGGGCTGGTGTTCCAATACCCGGAGTATCAGCTCTTTGAGGAGACGGTCTATAAGGACATCGCATACGGCCCCACCAACATGGGCCGGACCGGCGAGGAGCTGGACCGCTGCGTGCGGGAGGCCGCGCGGCTGGTGGGCATCCGGGACGACCAGCTTGAAAAGTCGCCCTTTGAGCTATCCGGCGGGCAGAAGCGCCGGGTGGCGCTGGCGGGCGTTCTGGCCATGGAGCCGCAGGTGCTGATCCTGGACGAGCCGACGGCGGGTCTTGACCCGGCAGGGCGGGAGAACCTGCTGGCCAACATCCGGGACTATCACCGCAACAAAAACGGAACGGTCGTCATGGTCAGCCACAGCATGGAGGAGGTGGCCCGCTGCGCGGACCGCATTCTGGTGCTCAAGGGCGGCCATGTGCTGACGCAGGGAACGCCCAAGGAGGTCTTTTCCCGGGCGGACGAGCTGCTCTCCGCGGGGCTGGACGTGCCCCAGATCACCCGGGTGGCTATGGCGCTCAAGGCCCGGGGCCTTGCCGTGGACCCGGCGGTGTACACCGTGGAGGATCTGGAGCGCCAGCTTCTGGCGCTGCGAAAGGGGGCGGCGGGATGCTGAAGGATATCACGCTGGGGCAGTATTTCCCCGGCGACACCGTCGCCCACTGGCTGGACCCGCGGACCAAGCTGCTGCTGGTGGTGCTCTATATCGTGGGCCTGTTCTGCGCGGACTCCGTGCTGACCTACGCCATCATGGCCGCGGCCTTCGTGCTGTGTGCCAGAGTGTCGAAGGTGGGGGCCAAGGCGCTGGTGCGGGGGCTGAAGCCGGTGCTGGTCATCATCCTGTTCACCGGCGTGCTGAACCTCTTTTTCACGCCGGGGGACTACCTCTGGCAGTTCGGCTTTCTGCACATTTCCCGGCAGGGGCTTTTCATGGCGGCGCGGATGGTGCTGCGCATCATGCTGCTCATCATGGGAACGTTCCTGCTGACCTACACCACCAGCCCCATCCGGCTGACGGACGGGCTGGAGCGCCTGCTGGGCGGGCTGAAGCGGCTTCACGTCCCCGTCCACGAACTGGCGATGATGATGTCCATCGCCCTGCGGTTCATCCCCACGCTGATCGAGGAGACGGACAAGATCATGTCCGCCCAGAAGGCCCGGGGCGCGGACTTTGAGAGCGGAAATATCTTTCAGAAGGCAAAGGCGCTGGTGCCGGTGCTGGTGCCGCTGTTCATCAGCGCGTTCCGCCGGGCGGACGAGCTGGCGGTGGCCATGGAGTGCCGCTGCTACCACGGCGGCGAGGGCCGCACCAAGCTCAACCCCCTGCGCTACGCGGCGCGGGACTATTGGGCGCTGGCCGGCGGCGCGGCCGTTACGGCGGGCGTGATCGTACTGGGGCGCATGGGCCTGTGACGCCGGAAAGATCATGAGGACCGCGCGGCGGGAGGGGACGGAGTGCGCCCCGCGTCCCGCCCCAGCGGACGGAGGAGGAAGCGCCATGCGCAATATCGCACTGAAGCTGATGTATAACGGGACCGCCTACCACGGCTGGCAGGTGCAGAAAAACGCCGTGTCCGTCTGCGGGACGCTGGAAAAGGCGCTGGCGGAGGTCTGCGGCGGGCCGGTGCATCTCACCGGCTGCGGCAGGACGGACGCGGGCGTTCACGCCGAGCGGTACGTGGCCAATTTCCGGACGGAGAGCCGCATCCCCGTGGAGCGGCTGCCCTTTGCCGTCAACACCCACACGCCGGAGGACATCGCCGTGAAGGCGGCGCTGGAGGTGGACCCGGACTTCAACGCCATCGGCTCCTGCGTCAAGAAGGAGTATACCTACCGCATCTATAACTCCACGTTCAAGAATCCATTTTATGTCAACCGGGCGTACTTCTACCCCAAGAAGCTGGACGAGGCGTTTCTGGACCGGGCGGCGGGGATGTTCGTGGGGACCCACGACTTTGCGGCGGTGCGCAGCGTGGGGACGGAGACCAGAACCACCGTCCGCACGATCTATTACTGCGGCGTGGCCCGCCGGGGAGATCTTCTGGAGCTGAAGGTCTGCGCGGACGGGTTTTTGTATAATATGGTGCGTGCCATCACCGGCACGGTGCTCTACGCGGCGGAGGGCAAGTTCGCCCCGGAGGACATCCCGGCCATTCTGGAGAGCCGGGACCGCAGCGCCGCCGGCCCCACCGCGCCGCCGGGGGGACTGTATCTGACGCGACTTTGGTATGAGGATGAGCGGCTCAATGACTGACAAGCGAAACGACATCTGGAATGACGACGACGAGGAGGACCGCCCGAAAAAGCGGAGCCGCCTGCGCAGCGTGCTGCTGTTTTTCCTGCTGCTGGCGGCGGTTTTGCTGGTGGTGCTGGCCGCGGCGTGGCGGGACGGCACCGGGCTGGATGCGCTGCGCCGCTATTTTGCCTATGGCCGGAGCGAGGGCGGCGGCTCTGCCGACTACACCTACGATGCGTCCACGTCCAACCGCTTTGCAAAGCTGGGCGACACGCTGGTGATCCTCTCGGACACGATGCTCACCCTGCGGGACGGCGGCAATACGGTCTGGTCCGCGCCCGTGAGCATGAGCGCACCCGCGCTCAGCGCGGCGGGGGACCGGGCGGTGGCCTATGACGTGGGCGGGACGGAGCTTTACGTGGTGAGCGCGGAGGGCCTTGTCTACCAGCTCACGGCGGCGGAGACGGAGCCGTTCGTCTCCGCGTCGCTGAACGGATCCGGAGAGCTGGCGGTGACGGCCCAGAAGCAGGGCTACAAGGCCGCCGCCGCCGTGTACGACGCGGCGGGCGGACTGCTCTACGAGTTCAAGTCCGCCAAGCGGTTTTTGTCCAATGCCTATGTCACCGACGACGGAAAGTATCTGGCTGCGGTGACGCTGGGCCAGTCCGGCGGGGCCTTTGCCTCCGGCGTGGCGCTCTACGCGCTGACCGACGAGCAGGAGCCGGCCGCGGAGTGGTCGGCGCCGGGGATGTGCTACGACGTCGGCTCGGTGGACGGCAGCCTTGCCCTTTTGTGCGGAGACGGCCTGTATTTCAGCGCCGACGGCCGGGAGCAGACCGCTTCCTATTCCTACGCAGGGTCCTATCTGCGGGAGTTCGACTTGCGGGGCGGGGAGGGATACGCGCTGCTGCTGCTGGGGCGCTATCAGTCCGGCAGCGTGGGCCGGCTCGTCACGGTGGGGCCGGACGGGCAGGAGCTGGCGTCCCTGAACGTCAGCGACGAGATCCTGAGCATCTCCGCCGCGGGACGGTACATCGCCGTGCTCTACGCCGACCGTCTGGCCATCTACACGCCCCAGCTGGAGCAGTACGCCGCCCTGAACGGGACGGATTACGCCCGGGAGGCGCTGGTCAGCGGAGACGGCTCGGCGCTGCTGCTGGCGGCGGAGCGGGCGGTCCGTTTTTTGCCGTGAATGCACAGATTTTCATGCGGTTTTTGACGGGATTCACGAAAAATTCATGAGCGGAGAGGTAGGCAAACTTGAAAATAGCTGTTATAATAGACTGCACGATCGCCGCGGTGCTGCTGGGTTTTGTGATTTACGGCGCGTGGCGTGGCCTGTTCCGCGCCGTGGCGGGACTGCTGATCGCGGTTCTGTCGCTGACGGGGGCCATGTTCGCTGCCCGTGAGCTGACCCCGGCGGCGACGGAGCTGATCCGCCCGGTGATCCAGAGCGCGGTGACCCAGCGGGTGGACGACGCACTCCACGGGGACTCCTCTGAAAATGCGGAGGCCGGGGAGCCGGAGGAAGCACCGCAGGAAGCGCCCCAGGAGAGCGCCGCGCCGGACGGCGGGCCGTCCCGGCTTCAGGCCGACCAGCTCCTGCGCCTGATGGGCTGGGACGAGGGAGCCGCGCAGGCGCTGGCCGAAAAAGCGGAGGACCGGGTCCGGCAGACCGGCGTGTCCCTTGCCATGGCGGTGGTGGACAGCGTGATGGAATCCTTTGTCTACATGGTGCTGCTGGTGGTGTCCTTCCTCGTCCTGTCGCTTTTGCTGCACCTTGCGGCCAAGGCGCTGGATCTGGCCGCGCGGCTGCCGGGCGTCAGCTTCCTCAACGGGCTGGGCGGCGCGCTGGCGGGCCTTGTGCAGGGCGGGCTGGTGATCTTTCTGGCGGTGTGGCTGCTGCGCTGCCTGAAGGCCGCGCCCGGGGCCGAGCTGGTGGAGCAGACGCACGTTCTGCGCTTTTTCATGACCAGCAGCCCGCTGGACCTGCTGTTTTACTGATCTGCGCATTTTCCGGTGAGACGCTCCGCGTCCGCCGTGATTCTGGAGGTATACGAATACGATGCAACCGAAGCTTTGCTCAAGATGCAAAAAGAACGTGGCCGTGGTCTTTATTTCCCGGCTGGACGGCGACCGCACGGTGAACGAGGGCCTGTGCCTGAAGTGCGCCAAGGAGCTGGGGCTGCCGCAGGTGGACGATATGATGAAGCGGATGGGCATATCCGACGACGATCTGGATACGCTCAACAGCGAGATGCTTCAGGCGTTTGACGGCGTGGAGAATGTGGAGGACCTGCCCAAGGAGGAGAGCCCGGACGAGGAAGAGGAGGGCAAGACCGCCACTTTCCCGTTCCTGAACCGGCTCTTCAACGGCGGCGCGTCCGCTCAGAACGCCGAGCAGCCGGAGGACGGCTCCGCCCGCCCCGGCCGGGACAAGGACCGCAAGAGCGATAAGAAGCGCAAGTTTCTGGAGAGCTACTGCCTGAACCTGACCCAGCGGGCCAAGGACGGAAAGCTGGACCCCGTGGTGGGCCGGGAGCAGGAGATCGAGCGGGTCATCCAGATCCTCAACCGCCGCCAGAAGAACAACCCCTGCCTGATCGGCGAGCCGGGTGTTGGCAAGACGGCCATCGCCGAGGGCCTTGCCCAGCGCATCGCCGACGGGGACGTGCCCTTCAAGCTGCGGGAGAAGGAGGTCTATCTTCTGGACCTGACGGCGCTGGTGGCGGGCACCCAGTTCCGCGGCCAGTTCGAGTCCCGGATGAAGGGGCTGATCGACGAGGTCAAGCGGCTGGGCAACGTGATCCTGATGATCGACGAGGTGCATACCATCGTGGGCGCGGGGGACGCCGAGGGCAGCATGAACGCCGCCAACATCCTCAAGCCCGCCCTCTCCCGAGGCGAGATCCAGGTCATCGGCGCCACCACGTTCACCGAGTACCGCAAGTCCATCGAAAAGGACACCGCGCTGGAGCGCCGCTTCCAGCCCGTGACGGTCAGCGAGCCGTCGGTGGAGGACTCCATCCGCATCCTCAAGGGCCTTGCGCCCAAGTACGAGGCGTTTCACGGCGTCCGCATTTCGGACGGCATCCTGCGTCAGGCGGTGCTGCTGTCGGAGCGGTATATCACCGACAGGTTTCTGCCGGACAAGGCCATCGACCTGATCGACGAGGCCTGCTCCGACCTGAACCTGAAGGACCCGGATATCTCCCGGCGCATGGAGATCCAGCGGGAGCTGGACGACTATGACAAGGAGACGGCCATGCTGGAGGAGCTGGCCGCGGGCGAGGACGCGGAGCCGGACTATGAGCGCATGGCCCTGCTCAAGAGCAAGCAGGCCAAGCTGCGCGCGGAGCTTTCCATGCTGCTGGAAAAGGGCGACCCCCAGCTCTCCATGGAGAACCTGGCCCACGTCATCGAGCTTTGGACCAAGATCCCGGCCTCCCGCATCCGGGAGGAGGAGTTCCAGCGGCTCAGCCGGCTGGACGAGCGGCTCAAGCGCCACATCGTGGGACAGGACGAGGCCGTGGACGCGGTGACCGCCGCCGTGCGGCGCAGCCGGGTGGGCATCAGCCCCAAGCACAAGCCCGTCAGCTTCATTTTCGTCGGCCCCACCGGCGTGGGCAAGACCGAGCTGGTCAAGCAGCTGGCGTCCGACCTTTTCAACACGCCGGACAGCCTGATCCGGCTGGATATGTCCGAATTTATGGAGAAGCACTCCGTCTCCCGCATCGTGGGCTCCCCGCCGGGCTACGTGGGCTATGACGAGGCGGGCCAGCTGACGGAGAAGATCCGCCGCAAGCCCTACGCCGTGATCCTGTTCGACGAGATCGAAAAGGCCCACCCCGATGTGCTGAACATCCTGCTCCAGATCCTGGACGACGGCGAGATCACCGATTCCCACGGGCGCAAGGTGAACTTTGAAAACACCGTTATCGTCATGACCTCCAACGCCGGAAGCTCCGCGCGGGAGGGCATGGTGGGCTTTGACCGCACCGCCGGGCAGCAGGACCGGGCCAAGGCCATGAAGGGGCTGGAGCAGTTCCTGCGGCCGGAATTCATCAACCGGGTGGACGAGGTGATCTGCTTCAACCGCCTGAGCGAGGAGAACTTCCGGTCCATCGCCCGGATCATGCTGGGCGAGCTGGAGGCGTCCCTGAAGGACAAGGGCGTGACTCTGACCTGCGACGACGCGCTGGCGGCGTACCTCACTCACAAGTCCTATTCTGAGGTCTACGGAGCCAGAAACCTGCGCCGCACCATCCAGAAGGAGCTGGAGGACCCCATGGCGGCGCTGATGATCGACAGCTACGAGCACCCCGTCTCCCAGATCCGGGCCACGGCGGAGGACGGAAAGGTGAAGCTCAGCGCCCTGTGAGCGCTGAAAAGGAGGGAGAGGGACCGTGCTGTTCCGAAAGAACATCGACCCGCGGTGCGCCTACTGTCGGCGGGGCGCGCAGATCAGCGAGCGGGAGGTGGCCTGCGTGAAGCGGGGCATCATGCCCGTGGAGGGGAGCTGCCGCCGGTTCCGGTACGACCCGCTCAAGCGGGTGCCTCCCCGGCCCGCGCCGCTGGAAACGGCGCAGCTGAAGGAGTCGGATTTCTCGCTGTGAGGGGCGGGAATGAGGAGATAAACAGAGACGAGGAGACGATGGAAATGGAGATCAGACGGGTCTGCGCCGTTTATTACAGCGCAACCGGGACCACGGAGCGGGTCGTTCTGACGGCGGCGAGGACGCTGGCAGACCGGCTGGGCGCTCCGCTGGAGACCCTGAATATTTCGACCCCCGCGGCCCGGGAGCCGGAGCAACGCTTTTCCGCCGGCGATCTGGTGGTGGCGGGAACGCCCACCTACGCCGGAAAGGTCCCCAACAAGCTGCTGCCGTACTTTCAGACGAAACTGACCGGCGGCGGGGCGCTGGCGGTCCCGGTGGTGCTGTTCGGCAACCGGAGCTATGATAACTCCCTTGCGGAGCTTTGCGCGGAGCTGGAGGCCCACGGCTTCCACACGGTCAGCGCCGCAGCCTTCGTGGGCCAGCACGCCTTTGCCGCCAAGCTGGCGACCGGGCGGCCGGACGCGCAGGATCTGGCGCTGGCGGAGCAGTTCGCCCAGCGGACTGCCGAGAAGGTGCGCGGGCTGGCGGAGCCGCCCGCGCCGGTGCAGGTGCCGGGAGACGCCGCTGCGCCCTACTACACTCCGCTGGGGCTGGACGGCCAGCCCGCCAAGTTCCTGAAAGCCAAGCCCCAGACCGACCCCGCCAAGTGCACGAACTGCGGCCTGTGCGCCGCCGTCTGCCCCATGGGGTCCATCGACCCGGCGGACGCGGCCAGCGTTCCGGGCGTGTGCATCAAGTGTCAGGCGTGCGTGGTGAAGTGCCCCGCCGGAGCGAAGTATTTCGACGATCCGGCGTTCCTCTCCCACAAGGCCATGCTGGAGCAGAACTATACCCGCCGCGCGGAGGCGGAGCTGTTTTTCTGAGCGTTGTACATCTCCTGCCGGGTCCCGGTTTTCCGGGACCCGGCGTTTTTTTGCCTGCGGGCGGACTTTTTCCGGCCGGACAGGGCGGTTTTGTGTCGGGTCAGGCTGTCTGCGCATATTCTGAGATTGAAAACGGAGCTTGGAGGGAGCAGTATGGCAGACGCGGTGCATTTTTTCCTCGGCGCGAACAGCGGCGACGGCTTTCAGAGCCTGTTCCATGAGCTGGAGCAGGCGGGTACATACGACCTGATGATCCTCAAGGGCGGCCCCGGCTCGGGGAAGTCCACCTTCCTCCGCGCGCTGGGCGCGGCCATGGAGGAGGCGGGCGAGCGGGTGGAATACCTGCCGTGCAGCGGCGACCCGGACTCGCTGGACGGCGTGGCGCTGCCGGGGATGGGCTGCGCCGCCGCGGACGGCACGCCGCCTCACATTTTGGAGCCGCGGTATCCGGCGGCGGTGGACCGGATCGTGGATCTGGGGCGGTTTTACGACCTGACGGCGGCGAAGGCCGCGCGGGATGAGATCGTGGCGCTGACGGAGGAGGGCCGCGCCGCTGCCCTCCGGGCGCGGCGGTGCCTGAAAGGGGCGCGGCAGGCGGAGCTGGAGGCGCTGGAGCCGGGACGGGCAGGCTTCGACCTTGCCCGCGCCCTGCGGCGCATGGACGGCGTGATCGCCCGGGAGCTGCGCCGCCGCTCCGGCGGCGGGCCGGGGCGGACGCAGCGGCGCTTTCTGGGCGGGATCACCTGCGCGGGGACCGTCTGGCGGTTTGACAGCGTGGACGCCCTGTGTCCCCGGGTCTACGAGCTGGCGGACCGCTGGGAGCTGGCCGGGCCGCTGCTGGAGCGGCTGCGGGCCGCGGCGGTGGAGCGGGGCTGGGACGTGACCGCCTGCCCCGCACCGGAGGAGCCGGAGCGGCTGGAGCATCTGCTGATCCCGGAGCTGGGGCTGGCGTTCGTCTCCACCCGGCCGGGGATGGAGTACGGCAAAAAGCCATTCCGCCGCATCCGGCTGGACGCCATGACCTCCGCCCGGGAGCGGGGGCGGGAGCGCTTCCTCCGCCGGATGGCCGGGGCGCTGCGGGAGGAAGCTGCCGCCGCTCTGCGGGACGCCAAGTCCGCCCACGACCGGCTGGAGGCGGTCTATAATCCCTATGTGGACTTCGACGGCGTGCGCGCGCTGGCGGCCATCGAGACGGGACGGCTGCTGAGCTGGCAGGGGCGGACGCTTTCCCATTGAAAAAACGGCCCGCCTGCGGTATACTGCGGAGTGCGGCCCCGCGCCGCACTTTACGGAGGAAAGGGGAGAGGCTGGATGGAAAACGGCTTTTCCGTGAAATTCATCGCCCGGGTCCGCAGCGACTTTCAGACGAAGTTCGGCATCCCGCGCCAGAGCGGCCTTGTGGAGGAGCTGGAGAGCCGGGTGGTGTTCGAGCCGGAGTTCCGCAATCCGGACGCCCTGCGGGGCATCGAGGGCTTTTCCCACCTGTGGCTGATCTGGCAGTTCTCCGCCGCGGTGCGCGGCGGCTGGTCGCCCACGGTGCGCCCGCCCCGGCTGGGGGGCAACGCCCGCATGGGCGTGTTCGCCACGCGCTCACCCTTCCGGCCCAATCCCATCGGCCTGTCCTGCGTGCGGCTGCTGGGCGTGGAGCACGGGGCGGAGGGGCCGGTCCTGCGGGTGGCGGGCGCGGACCTGATGGACGGCACGCCCATTTTGGACATCAAGCCCTATCTCCCCTATGTGGACTGCCGCCCGGAGGCCGTCGGCGGCTTTGCCCCCGCCGCGCCGGAGCGGAGGCTGACGGTGGAGTGCCCGCCGGAGCTGCTGGCGGCCCTGCCGGAGGGGAGTCGGGCGGCGCTGCTGGGCGTTCTGGCCGAGGACCCGCGTCCGGCGTATCAGAACGATCCGGAGCGGGTGTACGGCTTCGGCTTCGCCGGGGCGGAAGTGCGCTTCCGCGTGGAGGGGGAGCGGCTGATCGTCCTCTCCGTGATAAAAAATTAACAGCAGACGGACCCCTTGACAGGGCAATTCCCGCGTGTTATAAATAGAGTATTCATAGGAAAAGGCATGGAAAAGGACACCGTCCGGGGAAGACGCCAGAGAGGGGCCGCGGTTTGCTGCGAGCGGTCCCCGCCGGAATCGGAACGGCACCGCCTTGGAGCCGCCCGCCGAAAGGGGAGACCTGAGTAGAACGGGACGGGACCTCCCGTTACAGAGGACACGAGCGGCGCTCTGCGGAGCGCAAGCAGGGTGGAACCGTGGAATACGACTTTCGTATCTCACCCCTGACCGGTCAGGGGTGAGTTTTTTGTTATGCAAAAGCATAACAAAATACGAAATGCGCCATTTTCTCGCCCCTGAGGGGCAGCCGGAAATGATGCGCAAAAACTTTGTACACCGGCATCTGCGCTTTTTCGCGGCGCGGTGCTCACGCAGGAAGTTTTATGCCTGCCCCAATACAAGGAGGAACGAACAATGTCCGAGGAAAATCAGTATTCGTTTGAAAACGAGACGTACCGCCGCACCTATTGGCACACCTGCTCCCACGTGCTGGCACAGGCCGTCAAGCGCCTGTATCCCGAGGTGAAGCTGGCCATCGGCCCGTCCATCGCCGAGGGCTTCTACTACGACATGGACTCCCCCTTCCCCTTCACCCCCGAGGTGATGGAGAAGATCGAGGCCGAGATGCGCAAGATCTGCAAGGAGAAGCTGAAGCTGGAGCGCTTTGAGCTGCCCCGCGAGGAAGCGGTCAAGTTCATGGAGGAAAAGGGCGAGCCTTACAAGGTGGAACTGATCAACGACCTGCCCGAGGACGCCGTGATCTCCTTCTACAAGCAGGGCGAGTTCACCGACCTGTGCGCCGGCCCCCATCTGGACTCCACCGGCCGCATCAAGGGCAACGCCATCAAGCTGACCGCCTGCAACGCCGCCTATTGGCGCGGCGACTCCAACCGCCAGACCCTCCAGCGGATCTACGGCATCGCCTTCCCCAAGAAGGAGGAACTGGACGCGTATCTTCAGCGCATCGAGGAGGCCAAAAAGCGCGACCACCGCAAGCTGGGCCGCGAGCTGGGGCTGTTCATGCTGACGGATGAGGGCCCGGGCTTCCCCTTCTTCCTGCCCAAGGGCATGGTCCTGAAAAACACCCTGATCGACTACTGGCGTCAGGTCCACAAGAAGTACGGCTATGTGGAAATTTCCACGCCGATCATCCTGAACCGGAAGCTGTGGGAGCGGTCCGGCCACTGGGATCACTATAAGCAGAATATGTATACCACCGTTATTGACGAAGAGGATTACGCCATCAAGCCCATGAACTGCCCCGGCGGCATGATGGTCTACGCCAGCGAGCCGCATTCCTACCGGGATCTGCCCATGCGGGTAGGGGAGCTGGGCCTTGTTCATCGGCACGAGCTTTCCGGCGCGCTCCATGGCCTGTTCCGTGTCCGCTGCTTTACGCAGGATGACGCCCATATCTTTATGACTCCTGAGCAGCTCAAGGACGAGATCAAGAACGTGGTGAAGCTGTTTGACGAGGTGTACTCTGTTTTTGGCCTGCCTTATAAGATCGAGCTGAGCACCATGCCAGAGGATCACATCGGCACCGTGGAGGAGTGGGAGCACAATCAGGACATTTTGAAAGAGGCCATCACCGAGATGGGCAAGGACTTTGAGGTCAACGAGGGCGACGGCGCGTTTTACGGGCCGAAGCTGGACTTCCATCTGGCGGATTCTCTGGGCCGGACGTGGCAGTGCGGCACCGTGCAGCTGGACAGCCAGCTGCCGGAGCGCTTCGAGCTGGAGTATGTTGGCGAGGATGGACAAAAGCACCGCCCCATCATGCTTCACCGCGTGGTGCTCGGCTCCATTGAGCGCTTTATCGGCGTTATTACAGAGCATTTTGCCGGCGCGTTCCCCACGTGGCTCAGCCCCGTGCAGGTCAAGATCCTGACCATCACCGACCGGGCCGACGAGTATGCCAAGCAGGTTGCCGCCAAGCTGGACGCGCAGGGCTTCCGCGTGGAGCTGGATCTGCGCAACGAGAAGATCGGCAAGAAGATCCGCGAGGCGCAGCTTGAGAAGGACCCGTTCATGCTGGTCCTGGGCGACAAGGAGGCCGAGGCCGGTCAGGTGGCCGTCCGTCACCGGGCCGACGGCGATCTGGGCGTGATGAGCCTGGACGACTTTACCGCCAAGCTCCGCGAGCTGGTGGACAGCAAGTCTACGAAGTAAAAACCGGAAGAACGCCGCGCCCGCAGACGAGGGCGCGGCGTTCTGGGAAGTACCGGCGGTCGGCGCGGTTGTGAAAACTGACGGCGGCGGACGCAAAAATTACGCAAGCGCTGCTGCATTTTCCTGAATACGCGGATTTTGGTTGCGCCGGAGCCGTCCGCCGCGGTATACTGGCGGGGATGATGCGGCGCGGGACCGTGCGCCGATAGAGAGACAGTTGGCTTTTCCGGAAAGACAGGTAAAGGGAGGAAGACCATGAGCAAAGAGTTCAAAAAGGTGCTGGTGGCGAACCGCGGCGAGATCGCCATGCGCGTGTTCCGCGCGTGCCACGATCTGGGCGTGCAGACCATCGCCATCTATTCCAACGAGGATATGTACGGGCTGTTCCGCACGGCGGCGGACGAATCCTATCTGATCGGCGAGAACGAAAGCCCGCTGGGCGCGTATCTGGACATCCCGCGGATCATCGAGCTGGCGAAAAAGCACGGCGCGGACGCCATCCACCCCGGATACGGCTTTTTGAGCGAGAACGGCGACTTTGCCCGCGCCTGCGAGGCGGCGGGGATCAAGTTCATCGGCCCCAGCAGCGACGTGCTGGACCGGATGGGCGACAAGCTCAGCGCCAAGGCGCTGGCCATCGAGTGCGGCGTTCCCACAACCCCCGGCACCAAGGACCCCATCCCCGACCGCCAGACCGCCCAGAAGCTGGCCATGGACTTCGGCTTCCCCGTGATCCTGAAGGCGGCGGCCGGCGGCGGCGGGCGCGGTATGCGCCGGTGCGACACCGTGGAGGAGGTCGGCATCAATTATGATCTGGTGAAGGCCGAGGCGAAAAAGGCCTTCGGAAACGACGACATCTTCATGGAGAAGTTCCTCGTGGAGCCGAAGCACATCGAGGTGCAGGTCCTTGCCGACGAGCACGGCAACGTGGTCCATCTCTATGAGCGGGACTGCTCGCTCCAGCGGCGGTATCAGAAGGTGGTGGAGTTCACCCCGGCGTTCTCCGTGCCCAAGAAGATCCGTGAGGAGCTGTATGAGGACGCGGTGAAGATCACCAAAAAGGTGGGCTACACCAACGCCGGAACGCTGGAATTTCTGGTGGATGGCGAGGGCCATCACTACTTTATTGAGATGAACCCCCGCATTCAGGTGGAGCACACGGTGACGGAGATGGTCACCGGCGTGGATCTGGTGCGTTCTCAGATCCTGATCGCGCAGGGCTGCCCCCTCAGCGACCCGCGCATCGGCATCAAAAAGCAGTCCGACGTGCATCAGAACGGCTACGCCATCCAGTGCCGCGTGACCACCGAGGACCCGGCCAACGGCTTCGCGCCGGACACCGGAAAGATCACTGCCTACCGCTCCGGCGGTGGCTTCGGCGTCCGTCTGGACGGCAACGCCTATACCGGCGCGGTGATCTCGCCGTATTACGACTCGCTGCTGGTCAAGGTCACCACGTGGGACTCCACCTTTGACGGCGTGTGCCGCAAGGCCATCCGCGCCGTGCGGGAGGTCCATGTCCGCGGCGTAAAGACCAATATCGCCTTCATCCTCAACATTCTGCACGACGAGACGTTCCGCGCCGGAAAGTGCCACACCAAATACATCGACCAGACGCCCAGCCTGTTCCAGCTGGACGAGGGGCAGGACCGCGCCACCAAGATGCTCAAGTACATCGGCAACATCGTGGTCCGGGAGCGGGGGCCCCAGAAGCTCTATGACGAGCCGCGGTTCCCGCCCGTTACCGGCAGCCGCCCCGCGGGTCTCAAGCAGATGCTGGACGAAAAGGGGCCGGAGGCCGTCGCCAAGTGGGTGCTGGATCAGAAAAAGCTGCTGATCTGCGACACCACCTCCCGGGACGCCCACCAGTCCCTGCTGGCCACCCGCGTGCGGACCCGGGACATCGTCAAGTGCATGGAGGCCACCTCCGAGATCGAGGCGGACGCGTTCTCTCTGGAGTGCTGGGGCGGCGCGACCTTCGACGTGGCGTACCGCTTCCTGCACGAGTCTCCGTGGGAGCGGCTGGACCTGATCCGGGAGAAGGCGCCCAACCTGCTGCTGCAGATGCTGCTGCGGGGCGCCAACGCCGTGGGCTACACCAACTATCCGGACAATGTGATCCGGGAGTTCGTCCGTCAGGCCGCCAAGAGCGGCATCGACGTGTTCCGCGTGTTCGACTCGCTCAACTGGCTGCCCGGCATGGAGGTGGCCATGGACGAGGTCCTCAAGCAGGGGAAGATCTGTCAGGCCACCGTCTGCTACACCGGCGATATCATGGACCCTGCCCGGGATAAGTACACGCTCCAGTATTATGTCAATATGGCCAAGGAGCTGGAGAAGCGGGGCGCCCATATGCTGGCCATCAAGGACATGGCCGGCCTGCTCAAGCCCTACGCCGCGAAGAAGCTGGTCTCCGCGCTCAAGCAGGAGGTCGGCATCCCCATCCAGCTCCACACCCACAACACCTCCGGCAATCAGGTGGCGGCGCTGCTGTTGGCCGCGGAGGCGGGCGTGGACGTGGTGGACTGCGCCATCTCGTCCATGAGCTCGCTGACCAGCCAGCCCTCGCTCAACGCGGTAGTGGCTGCCCTTCAGGGTACGGAGCGGGACACCGGCATGGATCTGGACCGGCTCCAGATGCTGACGGACTACTGGGAGGACGTGCGCAAGCGGTACGACTCCTTCGAGGCGGGCATCAAGTGCCCCGCCACCGACATCTACCGCTATGAGATCCCCGGCGGGCAGTACACCAATCTGAAGCCGCAGGTGGAGTCTCTGGGCCTTGGCGAGCGCTTTCAGGATGTGAAGGAGAACTACCGCAAGGTCAACGCCATGCTGGGCGACATCGTGAAGGTGACGCCTTCCAGCAAAATGGTGGGCGATCTGGCCATCTTCATGACCCAGAACGACCTGACGCCGGAGAACATTGTGGAAAAGGGCGCGGATCTGGCGTTCCCGGACAGCGCCGTGAGCTACTTCTCCGGCATGATGGGCCAGCCCGCGTGGGGCTTCCCCAAGGAGCTGCAGAAGGTGGTCCTGAAGGGGAAGGAGGCCGTTGCCTGCCGCCCCGGCGAGCTGTTGAAGCCGGTGGACTTCGCGGCGGTGAAGCGGGAGATGCAGGAGTTCGACCCAGACCCGTCCGACCGGGCCGTGATCTCCTACTGCCTGTATCCCAAGGTCTACCGCGACTATAAGCGGGACCAGAAGGAGTACGGCTACGTGACCCGGCTTGGCAGCCATGTGTTCTTCCACGGTCTTGCGGTGGGGGAGACCAACAAGGTCAACATCGCCGACGGCAAAACGCTGGTCATCAAGTATCTGGGCCTCGGCGAGGTGGACGCCGAAGGGATGCGCACCGTCAGCTTTGAGCTTAACGGCATCCGCCGGGACGTGCAGGTGCCCGACGCGGAGGCTCAGAAGAACATCGTCAAGGTCCCCATGGCCGACCCGGAGGACAAGAGCCAGGTGGGCGCGTCCATCCCCGGCGCGGTGAGCAAGGTGCAGGTCAAGGTGGGCGACGCGGTGGAGCTGAACCAGACCCTCATCACCATCGAGGCCATGAAGATGGAGACCGCCGTCACCGCCCGCATGGCCGGCACGGTGGAGAGCATTCAGGTGGCCGAGGGAGACACCGTTAAGGGCGGCCAGCTGCTGCTGACGATCCGTTAAGAATTTGCCAAAAACTGTCGAATATCACAAACAGACAGCCGCATGGGAACATTTGTCCTTGACATGGGGACGCAACTTTAACAGTTTGTTCACAAAAACGCTGTATTTGCAAGGGTTCGTGCAATTTATGCAGGAACCCTTGCTCTTTTTAGCAAGAAATTATGCAAAAAGGATATAAAACTCTTGAAATTTGAAGGAGGGTGCGATATAATACACCTAGCGCAAAATCCCAAAAACGAAGAAAGAAGGAATTTGAGATGAAAAAGTTTCTGTCCCTGTCTCTGGCGATGCTCATGATGGCGTCCGTTCTGGCAGGCTGCGGCGGCTCCGGCAGCGCTCCCGCTGCTTCCAGCGCCAGCTCTGCGGCTGCTTCCAGCGCCAGCTCTGCGGCTGCTCCTGTTGCCACCAACAAGGGCGGCATGGAGGGCGGCACCAGCCTGAACTTCACCACCGGCGGCGATCAGGGTACTTACTACGGCTTCGGCGGCGTTCTGGCCGGCAAGGTCGGTGAGTCCACCAGCACCACCGTCACCGCCATCACCTCCGGCGGCTCTCAGGCCAACATCGAGGCCATGGAGGCCGGCGACGCTCAGCTGGGCTTCGTCCAGTCCGACGTTATGGCTTACGCCTATAACGGCACCAACCTGTTCGACGGCAGCAAGATCGACACCTTCTCCACCGTGGCCGACCTGTACATGGAGCAGGTCCAGATCGTCACTCTGGACGCCAACATCAAGTCCGTTGCCGACCTGAAGGGCAAGAACGTCTCCATCGGCGCTGCCGGTTCCGGCGTGTACTACAACGCTATCGACGTTCTGGGCGCTTACGGCCTGACCGAGAACGACATTAAGCCCACCTTCCAGTCCTTCGGCGATTCTACCGAGGCTCTGCAGGACGGCAAGATCGACGCGGCCTTCGTGGTCGCCGGCGCTCCTACCACCGCTGTGACCTCTCTGGCCGCCACCAAGCCGGTCTATCTGGTCAGCCTGGACGACGAGCATATCGACGCTCTGATCGCCGAGTCTCCCTACTACAGCAAGAACATCATCTCCAAGGATGCTTACGGCACTCCCGAGGATGTGACCACCGTGGCTGTGGGCGCTGTTGTCATCGCCCGCGACGACGTTTCCGAGGCTGACGTGTACAACTTCCTGTACGGCATCTTCGAGAATCTGGACGCCATCACCGCCGCTCACGCCAAGGGCGCTGAGCTGAACCTCGAGTTCGCGGCTTCCGTGACGGCCGTTCCCTATCATCCCGGCGCTGCCAAGTACTTCGCTGAGAAGGGCATCACCGTTCCCACGAAGTAAGCAGAAACACTGAATTTACCGTTTTGCGCCGAGCGGCTGCGGTGGGCTTCCCACCGCAGCCGCGGCGGGAACGGCGGAAAATGCGGCTACGCGATAGATGAGTCCGTATCCGGCGAGGGAAGGGATGCAGATTGATCTATTCCGTAGCAATGAGAAAAGAGGCGGAATTTTACCAGAAGAAAGGAGACAGTTTATGCAGTCCAAGGAGAACGGAAAAACACAGGCGTCTGAGCTGGAAGTGGATACCAGCGTAGGCACCGCAGCCGACGTAGAGGAGGTAATGAAAAAATACGACCGCGAGTCGAACACCCGCATTTGGGAGGGCCGTCCCAAGCAGATCGTTCGCGCGCTGTCGATCATCTTCTCTCTTTACAGCATTTTCGTCACGCTGTTCAGCACGGCGATGCCCGAGGTCCGTCTGAACATCTTCCTGGGTATGGTGCTGATTCTGGGTTACCTGCACTATCCCATCAAAAAGGGCGATCCCCATGTCAATCGGCTTCCCTGGTATGATATCCTCATCATGATCGTGGGCGCCGGACCCCTGTTCTATTTCGCCGCCAACGCACAGGATATCATCAAGCTGGCGACCAAGGTGACCAAGAACCCCGTCATGGTCGTTATCGCCGTGTTCTCCGTGCTGGCGTTCATGGAGCTGTGCCGCCGCTGCGTGGGCATTCCCATTCTCTGCGTGCTGGGCGCCCTGCTGGTGTACACCTTCTCCACGGTCCGTTTCGGTAAGGTCATCTATGACCTGTTCTACACCACCACCGGCCTGATGAACACCCCCATCAACGTCTGCGCCAAGTACATCGTCGTGTTCATCATCTTCGGTGCGTTCCTTGAGCGGACGGGCATTTCCGCTTTCTTCATCAACCTGGCCAACGCCATCTGCGGCGCTGCCGCCGGCGGTCCCGCCAAGGTGGCCGTTATCTCCTCCGCTCTGTGCGGCATGGTGTCCGGCTCCTCCGTGGGCAACACCGTGACCACCGGCTCCGTCACCATTCCCATGATGAAGAAGACCGGCTATCAGCCCGAGTTCGCCGGCGCGGTCGAGGCCGCGTCCTCCACCGGCGGCCAGATCATGCCTCCCATCATGGGCGCTGCGGCGTTCCTGATGGCCGAGTACATGGGCATTCCTTACGGCGAAGTGGCTCTGAAGGCCATCCTCCCCGCCGTTCTGTACTTCGCCGGCATTTACATCGCCGTTCACCTCGAGGCTAAGAAGCTGGGCCTGAAGGGCATTCCCAAGGACGAGCTGCCCAAGATGCGCGAGCTGCTGCCCAAGATCTACCTGCTGCTGCCTCTGATTATCCTGATCGTGATGGTGTCCACGAATATGTTCACCATGCAGTTCTGCGCCACCATCGCCATCGGCATCACCATTCTGGTCGGCATCATCAACAAGGATGACCGCATCACCCTCACCAAGTTCTTCGACGCGCTGGAAGCCGGCGGCAAGGGCACGATCACCGTGGCCGTGGCCTGCGCGATGGCCGGTCTGGTTGCCGGCTGCATCACCTCCACCGGTCTGGCCTCCAAGCTCATCACGCTGGTGGTCAACGTCTCCGGCGGCGTGACGATCATCGCTCTGGCGCTGACCATGCTGTGCTGCATCGTTCTGGGCATGGGCGTTCCCACCACCGCGAACTACTGCATCATGGCCGCTACCTGCGCGCCCATCCTGATGAGCCCCGAGATCGGCATCCCCCGTATCTGCGCGCACTTCTTCGTGTTCTACTTCGGCATCGTCGCCGACATCACCCCGCCCGTGGCGCTGGCCGCTTACGCCGGTTCCGCCATTGCAAAGGCTCCTCCCATGAAGACCGCGTTCAACGCCACCCGTCTGGCCATCGCGGCGTTCATCGTGCCTTACATCTTTGCGTTCAGCCCCGCCATGCTGTTTGAGTTTGAGGCGGGCCTGTCCGGTGCGATGATCGCGCTGCAGGTGGTCCAGATCTGCGCCACCTCTCTGCTGGGCATCTTCGGCGTGGCCGCCGCGCTCAACGGCTTCCTGTTCCGCAAGATGAACATTCTGTTCCGCATCATCATGGCGGCCGGCGGCCTGTGCATGATGTACCCCGGTACCGTGACCGATCTGATCGGTCTGGTTGCTGTGGGCGGCATCTACTTCCTCCTGCGCATGAGCACCAAGAAGTCCGCCGCTGCCGCGCAGTAAAATTCCGCTATCTCATTCCTTCTGGGCCGTCCCCTGCCGAATGGCGGGGGACGGCCTCTTTCTGCGGAAAGGTTCCTTTCGTGGACAGCACGGAGCGCCGGAGGGCGGTTCTCCGGTGCTTCAAGGCGCTTTGGCGGAGGCCGTCGGGCAGGGGCGGTTTTCCGATATTGCGGCACGCTAAAAATATTTTCCGAGTGGAACTATTTTCCCGTCTGCGCCGTCTTATCTGATACCCGAGGAAGGTAAAAATCTGTTACCGCTTTGTTGTTGCTTTTCTGTATGAACCGTATTATTATAATTCATACAGTTATGCGCACAAGGGAAAACTCTGTGGGAAAGGATACAGAAACATGGCAGAAGTGAAAGACCCCGCCCTGAGCGGGCAGGCGGCCGAGACCGCGCCGGAGACGGCGGCGCTCCCGGCGGACGGCGGAAAGAAGCCCAAGCGTCCGCCCATGTCCCCCAAGAAGAAAAAGAAGCTGATCCGCCTGTGCATCGCCGGAGCGGTGGTGCTTGTGGCGGCGGTGGGCCTGTCCAAGCTGCTGGGCGGCAGCGAGGATACAGTGCAGGTGGTGGAGGACACCGTGCAGTATAACTCCATCACCTCTACGGTAGAGGGCAGCGGCATCACCAAGGCCAAGGAGAGCAAGACCATCACTCTCACCACCTCCGGCACGGTGCAGGAGGTCTACGTTACCGAGGGCCAGCAGGTCACAGCCGGAACGCCGCTGTTCGTGATCGACTCCGAGACGGCCCGCTCCGCTGTGGAAAAGGCCCGCAAGGACGTGGACGGCTACCAAAAGCAGCTCAACTCCATGAATAAGGACATCGCGGGCCTGAATCTGGCCCCGCCCTTTGCCGGAAAGCTGATGGAGACGGAAAAGCTGAATGTGGGCGAGGAGATCGGCAAGGGCGTGAAGGTCGCCACGCTGGTGGATGACCGCACCATGAAGCTCCAGCAGTATTACAGCTACGCCTATGAGGGCGACATCCGGGTGGGCCAGACCGCGGAGGTCTCGCTGCCCGCGCTGATGAGCAGCGTGACCGGAACGGTCTCGGCGGTACATATGGTGGACCGCATTTCACCGGAGGGCGCGCGGCTGTTCGAGGTGGAGTTTGCCATCAAGAACCCCGGCACGCTGACCAAGGACATGGTGGCCTCCGCCGTTCTCACGGTGAACGGCGAGCAGGTCTATCCTTACGAGTCCGGAAAGCTGGAGTATAACCGCGTGATCGACCTGAAGACCACCGTCAGCGGCACGATCCTCTCCACGAGCCTGTTGGACTACATGGACGTGACGCCCGGGCAGGTGCTGGTGCAGATCGATGGAGAGGACAGCGAGTCGGAGCTGTTCACGCTGGAGCAGAATCTGGCGGACGCGCAAAAGACGCTGAAGACCGCTCAGGAGAATCTGGACAACTGCACCGCCGTCGCCCCCATCGACGGAACGGTGATGGGCCTTGCGCTCACACCGGGCGAGGAGGTCGCAGCCAACACCACCGTCATCTCCATTGCCGATACCACCACCATCCTGATCGACGCTACGGTGGACGAGCGCAACATCGGCTATGTGCAGGCGGGCATGATGGTGGATCTGGATCAGTGGGGCACCTCGTTCATGGGCACGGTGGAATCCGTCAGTCTGAACAGCAAGGTGGAAAACGGCGTGGCGGCCTATCCCATGACCATCTCCGTGGACAATTCGGACGGGTCGATGATGAGCGGCAGCAACGTGACCTATTCTCTGGTGGCCAGCGAGAACGACAACTGCCTGACGCTGCCGATCCAGAGCGTGAAAAACGCCCAGTTTGAGGACGGCAGCTCCGGCTACGTGGTGTTCCTGAAGGCCGACCGGGAGCCGGAGAATGTGGCGCAGCTGGCAGTGCCGGTGGATGGCGTGCCGGACGGCTACTATCCCGTGCCGGTGGAGATCGGTATTTCCGACAACTACAACGTGGAGATCAAGTCCGGCGTGGAGGAGGGAGACGTGGTATTCACCACCACGCAGATGGAAAACTCCTATGGATGGTAAGCATATGCTGATCGAGTTAAAGGATATCTATAAGATCTACGGCGAGGGACTGGAGAGTGAGGTCCGGGCACTGGACGGCGTTTCACTGGAGATCCGGCGGGGCGAGTTCGTGGCCATCGTGGGCCAGTCCGGCTCCGGAAAGTCCACCATGATGAACGTGCTGGGCTGTCTGGACATCCCCACCCGGGGCGAGTATCTGCTGGACGGGGTGAACGTCCGGGAGCTGAGCGACCGGGAGCTGAGCCGCATCCGCAACAAGCAGATCGGCTTCATCTTCCAGCAGTACAACCTGATCCAGAACCTGAACGTGCTGGAAAACGTGGAGCTGCCGCTGATCTATCAGGGCGTGGGAATGGAGAAGCGGCGGGAGATGGCGCTGGAGGCGCTGGAGCGCGTGGGCCTTGCCAACCGCGTCAAGCACAAGCCCACGGAGATGTCCGGCGGCCAGCAGCAGCGGGTGGCCATCGCCCGGGCCATCGCCACCAAGCCGCCCATTATCATGGCGGACGAGCCGACCGGCGCGCTGGATTCCCACACGGGCCACGACGTGCTCAAGTTTCTTCAGCAGCTCAACAAGGATGGCAGCACCGTGATCCTCATCACGCACGACAACGGCATCGCCGCCACGGCGCCCCGCGTGGTGCGTCTGGCGGACGGAAAAAAGATCGAGGACCACGAGCAGGAGGTGGATTGGCTTTGAAGATCGGACAGGCGCTGAAAATGGCGCTCAAATCCATTCTGGGAAACAAAGGCCGGTCCATGCTGACCATGCTGGGCATCATCATCGGCATCGCCTCGGTCATGACCATCGTTTCCGTTATCAACGGCTCCAACAAAAAGAGCATGGAGTTGATGGCGGCCATGGGCACCAACAAGATCACCGTTTACGCCAACTACTACAACGGGCAGGATGTGTTTCAGGACCTGTACGACTACTGCCAGAAGCTCACCGACTATGTGGACGGCGTGACGCCCAACAGCCAGTTCAGCGCCACCGTGGTATACGGCACGAAGAACAGCAGCAAAATGGGCGGCAACGGCGGCTATTCCTACATGGGCGGCGGCATGGCCATGGTGGACGACGGCGGCGGCGGCAGCCAGAACACCGAAATGCCGCCGGACCTGTACTTCGGCAGCGACCAATATTCCGCCTGCAACAATTTCCAGATCGAGCGGGGACGTGATCTCTCGCTGCTGGACATTCAGGACTACAAGCAGGTCTGCGTGCTGGGCGCGCGGGCGGCGCAGACGTTCTTCAACTATGCCGACCCGGTGGGGAAGGAGATCCAGGTGAACGGCATCCCCTTTACCGTGGTGGGCGTCTACAAGGAAAAGGACCCGGACAGCATGTGGTCTATGGACAACATCATCGTCTTTCCGTATACGGACAGCCGCACGCTAAGCCCCGGAGGACAGATGTCCGAGTTCTCCGTCCGGGCCAAGGACGCCGACGCGGCGGTGGAGGCCACCTCCCGCATCATCGGCTTTCTCACCGGCCTGATGGGCCAGAATCAGGAGAAGGGCTGGTACTCCGTCCAGAGCGAGAACCAGTGGCAGCAGAGCAACAACGAATACGCCACCATGATGAGTCTGGTCATGGGCGGCATCGCCGCCATCAGCCTTCTGGTGGGCGGTATCGGCATTATGAACATCATGCTGGTGACGGTGACGGAGCGGACGCGGGAGATCGGCATCCGCCGCGCCATCGGCGCGGAGCGTATCTCCATCGTCACGCAGTTTCTGATCGAGGCTGCCATGATCTGCGGCATCGGCGGCGTGATCGGCATTCTCATCGGCACGCTGGGCAGCCGGGTGGCCGGTCAGATGCTGATGCAGATGGAGATCTGGCCGTCTGTGAACATCACGGTGGGCGCGTTTGTGCTGTCCGTGGCGCTGGGGATTCTGTTCGGCATCTACCCGGCGGCGAAGGCATCCAAGCTCCAGCCGGTGGAAGCGCTGCGGGCGGAGTGAAATGAGGGAGAACAACATGAAAAAAAGAATCGTATCCTTTCTGATGGCGGTTTGTCTGGCCGCGTCGGCGCTGGCGCTGCCCGCCGGGGCGAAAACGGCGGCGGTCACCGGCTTTACCGACATCAGCGACCACTCCACCGCCGTGGCGGCGGAGTGCCTGCGGCTGCTGGGCGCCATGACCGGCTACGCCGGCGGCGCGTTCCGCCCGGATGGGCAGGTGACCCGGGCGCAGTTCTGCAAGATGGCCACCTATCTCATCAAGGACGGCGAGAGCCAGCTCAGCCGCTACCGCACGGTGACGGTGTTCCCGGACGTGAAGCCGTCCCACTGGGCGGCGGCGTACATCAACCTTGCGTCCGACTCCGGCCGCGGCGCGGCCGGAAGCGAGGACAAGACAGACCGCTCCATCATCAAGGGCTATGTGGACGGAAAGTTCCACCCGGAGCGGGTGGTGACGGTGGGACAGGCCGTGACCATCCTGATGCGCCTGCTGGGGTACAGCGACGCGGATATGGGCGGCATCTGGCCGGACGGCTACATGGCCGCCGCGGCCTCCTGCGGACTGACGGACGGCGTGTCCGCGCCCGCGTCCGACCCGCTGACCCGCGGCCTTGCCGCGCGGCTGCTGGTGAATCTGCTGCGGTGCGACAGCAAGGGCGGCGCGAATTACGGCGAGTCCATCGCCGCCAGCTCCGTGGAGGGGATGCTGACCACCTCCACGGCCACCGCTGCCGACGGCAGCGACACCGCCATGCAGCTTGGCAGCTCCACCGCCTATTCCATGGCGGGCGGAAAGGTCTCCACCGGCGCGATGAACGGCATGAAGGGCACCCTCCTGCTGAACAAGGCCGGAAAGGTCATGACCTTCGTTCCGGAGATCACCGGCGTCAGCCGCACCGTGACCTTTGCCTCCGGCACCACGGTGAAGCTCACCACCGCCTCCGGTGAATCCTTCAACATCAAGAGCGACACCGCCATGGTGGTCAACGGCGAGCAGAAAACGTGGGCCACCGGCTACACATGGCTCAATCCGGGCATGTCGCTGACGCTGTACATCGGCGAGAGCGGCACGGTGGAGTATATCTTCGCCGGAGCCAGCGCCACCTCCAGCGCGGCGGTCGTGGTCTATACCAGAGCGTCCGCGGCCGGCTTCAGTGAGCTGGCCGGCGGCAGCACCCGCTATTCCATCTATAAGAACGGCGCGGCGGCCTCGGTGAGCGACCTGCGGCCCTACGACGTGGCGATCTACAGCCCCGGGACCAACTCCATCCGCGTGTGCGACACCCGCATCACCGGCGTGTATGAAAACGCCTCGCCCAATCTGGACAATCCCACGGAGATCACCGTGATGGGGACGAAGTTCCCCGTCCTGTCTACCGCGGCGGACACCATGAGCAAGCTCAAGCTGGGACAGACCATCACCCTCCTGCTGACGGAGGACAATCAGGTGGCCGGCGCCATCGAGGCCGGGTCCGTCAACGGCATCAACGGCAACGCGCTGGGCATCGTGAAGGAGGTCAGCAACTCCAAAGCCACGGTGAACCTGCTGTGCGGTGTCACGATCAGCGGCAGCGTGTCGCTGTCGGATGCGGAGGTCAGCCGCCTGAAAAACCACATGGCGTACGTCAGCTCCAGCTTTAAGGGCCGTCTGGCGCTGGCGCGCATGGACGGCGGCGTTCCCGGCGCGCTGGACGTCTCGGCCAGACGGATGGGCAGCCAGCTTCTGGCGGACAACGTGATGATCTACCAGACGACCTCCTCCGGCATGGAGCCGATCAGCCTGCAGGAGATCTCCAGCGCCAGCATCCCGGCCTCCGCCGCGGTGTACGCCAGAACGAACTGGGCGGGCCGGATCGACCTGATCGTTTTCAACAGCATCACCGGCAGCGACTATCAGTTTGGCCGCCTGCATTACAGCATGGGCGGCACGGAGCCGGATTATGACGATGACGGCAAGGTCATCGGTTCCAAGCCGGTCTATGAAACGCTGTCCGTCATCACCGGAAACGGAACGCAGATCGGTCCCTTCAGCATCGGCCACTATACGGTGGTGGATGACCGGGAGGTCCACGACGGTGATTACGTCGGCGTGATCCTGAACAAGCAGGAGAACCTGATCGAGACGATCCTGCTGCTCAACAAGTGCGAAAACGTTTTGAACAGCGCGTGGAGCAGCGCGGCCTCCGTCACCATCGGCGGCCAGACCTATACGGTCCCCTCCGACGTTCTGTGCTACAACCGGTCCAGCGGGAAATGGGTCACTCTGGACGAGGCCCGCGCCTTCGCGTCCACCTCCACGGTCTATACGGATCAGTCCGGATACGTCCGCGTGGTGGAGGTCCGATAAGGAAACGATCCATGCCGCAAAAGGGGGCCGTCGGCCCCCTTTTGCGCGGTTTTCCCGGCCCAGGAAGAAGCTGCGCCCCAGCAGAGCGGGCCGCGCCGCTCTCATTGGCAGAGTTTACATAAAAAGTTAGGATTGACCGCGGCGCGGCAAGTTGCTATAATCAAAGCGTCAGCGGACTGGGGTTTCCGGCCGGTCCGCCCGGACTTGAACGGACGAAAGCGGCCCCGGCAGGGGGATCTTCCCGCGGGGGCCGCTTTTTTACGCAGAGGATATCGACCGATTTCGACAGAATTTGGAGGAATACCATGGCAGGCTTTTGCAGATTCCGCGCCGCCGCCGCGCTGGCGCTGGCGGCGGCTTCGCTGGTCCAGAGCGCAGCCGGCGCGCCGTTTTCCGACACGGAGGGCCACTGGGCGCAGAGCGCCGTTGAGAAATGGAGCGGGGAGTACGGCGTGCTCAACGGCTATGAGGACGGCTCGTTCCACCCGGACGATCCCATCACCCGCGGCGCGTTCGCGGGCATCCTGAACCGCTTTCTGCGGTATCAGACGGCGTCGCCCGCCGGGACGTTCAGCGACACGGACGGCGCGTACTGGGAGGACGCCATCCTCCGGCTCCACGCCGCGGGCGTGTATCTGGGCACGGACGGCGCGGCGCGGCTGACCGCAAACATCACCCGCCAGCAGGCGGTGACGATGGTGGGTCGGGCGTTTCAGCTCCCGCAGGCGGACGCCGTTCCGGCCTATGCCGACGCGGAGCAGATCGAAAGCTACGCCGCCGGGTACATCGGCACGCTGGCGGAGCGGGGCTGCATCACCGACGTGGGCGCGGACAACCGCTTCCGGCCCACGGACCCCATCACCCGGGCGGAGTTTGTGAACCTGCTGAACAACATGATCGGCAGTCTCATCCAGACCACCGGCGAGTATTCCGGCGACAGGACGGGGACGCTGATGGTGAACGCCGCCGACGGCGCGACCCTGCGGGACATGAAGATCGACGGTGATCTGATCGTGGCGCCCGGCGTCATTGGCGGCATCGTGCTTCAGGACGTGACGCTGACGGGCAGCATCCTGAATCTGGGCAATGCCCCCATCGACCAGTTTGCCACGCCGCCCAAGGAGGACACCGGCGGCTCCGGCACGGCGGCGCCCGTTCCGGACCTGAACTGGACCTATATCACCCTGCCGGACGGCAAGCAGATCCCGTATTACGAGGGCGTGCCGGTGAGCACTTTCGGCGAGGGCAGCTTTTACTGGAACGAGGCCGGGCGGCTGGTGTACGCCGGGAAGGACTTTTCCACCCGCTTCGGCATCGACGTGTCCGCCTACCAGAACCGGGCCATCCCGGATAAGACCATCGACTGGAACGCCGCGAAGGCCGACGGCGTGGAATACGCTTTCGTCCGCATCGGCCTGCGGGGGACCAGCACCGGCGGTCTGAACGCCGACGCGTTCTACGCCCAGAATCTGGACGGCGCCGCCGCCGCGGGCATCGACACGGGCGTGTACTTCTTCTCGCAGGCCATCACGGTGGAGGAAGCCGTGGAGGAGGCCAATTACGTGCTCTCCCTGCTGGGCGGGCGGCAGCTTGCCTGCCCGGTGGCCTACGACTGGGAGATGCACGACAGCAGCTACCGCGTGTACGGCATCAGCGCCGCCATGGCCACCGCCTGCGCCAAGGCGTTCTGTGAGACCATCGAGGCGGCGGGCTACCGCGCCATGGTCTATACCAGCAGCTACGTGGCTTATAACAAATTCGATCTGTCGGCACTCTCCGCTTACCCCATCTGGTACCCGGAGTACAAGTCCGCCGACTCCACCGTGCTGTATCCCCAGCTCTACTACCGGCCCAACTACTGGCAGTACACCAGCAAGGGCAGCGTGGCCGGACTGAGCGGCAGCGTGGATTGCAGCCTGCAATTCATTCCCAACTGAGCGGACGGAGCTTCCCGAAGCGCGGCGCGCTCCGCCGCCCGGTCCGCGAAAAGCAGAAACGATGGAAACCGCCCCCGGACGCAGCGCGCGCTGCGTCCGGGGGCGGCTTTGGTGCGGCGGGGGAACGGGCGCTCGGACAGGTGGGCGGAGAAAAAGACCGCCGGGGAATGAGGTCTTCCGGGGGCGGACAGCTGCGGTGGGCGCGGCGGAGCGGGGAGCGCCCCGCCAAAAGCCGGAGCGGCGCCGCATCGGCAGCGCCGCTCCGGTTGAAGCACGACCGTTCCCGCCCGGGCGGCTCTAGACCGGCGGGCAGAAATTACTGATAGAGGGGGAACGCCTCGCACAGGGCGTTGACCTCCGCCTTGACCTGTGCGGCGGTCCCGTCGAAGTCCCGGGCGACCTCGCCCAGCCAGTGGGCGATCTTCGCCATCTCCGGCTCCTTGAAGCCCCGGGAGGTGACGGCGGGGGTGCCCACCCGGATGCCGGAGGTGACGAAGGGCTTTTCCGGGTCGTTGGGGATGGCGTTTTTGTTGACGGTGATCTGGACCTCGTCCAGCCGGCGCTCAAACTCTTTACCGGTGATGTGGAAGTTGCGCACATCCACCAGCATCAGGTGGTTGTCCGTGCCGCCGGAGACGAGCTGGAAGCCCTCCTTCACAAGACCCTCCGCCAGCGCGGCAGCGTTTTTCACCACCTGCTGCTGGTAGGTCTTGAATTCCGGCTTGAGCGCCTCGCCGAAGCAGACGGCCTTGGCGGCGATGATGTGCTCCAGCGGGCCGCCCTGCGTGCCGGGGAACACGGCGGAGTTGATTTTCTTGAACAGATCGTCGTCGTTGCACAGGATCATGCCGCCCCGGGGGCCGCGCAGGGTCTTGTGGGTGGTGGTGGTGACCACGTCGGCGTAGGGAATGGGGGAGGGGTGGACGCCCGCGGCCACAAGGCCCGCGATGTGGGCCATGTCTACCATCAAATACGCGCCCACTGCGTCGGCCACCTCGCGGAACTTGGCAAAGTCGATGATCCGGGGATAGGCGGACGCGCCCGCCACGATCAGCTTCGGGCGGCACTCCTGCGCGGTCTTCATCAGCGCGTCGTAGTCGATGCGCTCCGTCTCGTCGTCCAGCCCGTAGGGGACGATGTTGAAGTATTTTCCGGAGATGTTCACGGGGCTGCCGTGGCTGAGGTGGCCGCCGTGGGCCAGATTCATGCCCATCACGGTGTCGCCGGGCTTGACCAGCGCGAAGAACGCGGCCAGATTGGCGTTGGCCCCGGAGTGGGGCTGGACGTTGGCATGCTTGCAGCCGAACAGCTCACAGGCCCGGTTCCGGGCAATCTCCTCCGTCACGTCCACGGCGTAGCATCCGCCGTAGTACCGGTGGCCGGGATAGCCCTCGGCGTACTTGTTGGTCAGGCAGGTGCCCATCGTCATCATCACGGCCTCGCTGACGATGTTCTCGCTGGCGATCAGCTCGATGTTGCGGCACTCCCGGGCGAACTCCTCCCGAATGGACGCGCCGACCTCCGGATCATACCGGGAAATAAAATCCATGGATTCACGCAGCATAGCAAATACTCCTTATTTTATGAGATCCCCGCGGGGGCGGGCGCTCCGGCGGACGCCGGAAAAATCATGATTTTCTAGTATAGCACGGCCCGTCCCGTTTGGAAAGGCCGCGGCGCGGTTTTTGCGGAGTTTTTTGCGGAAAACGGGCAAAATATGGGCCGAACCGCGGAAAATCGCGGCGGTTCGGCCCTCCGGCCTTGACAAACGGGGCGGCGGCGGTTATACTAAACTGTAAATATCGCAAACGCGATGATGGAGAGCAGTACCCGCGTGCGGACGCGCAGAGAGAGGGCGGTCGGTGCAAGCCCCCGGGAAGTCCGCGGAGAAGTCGCTCCGGAGCCTTGCGCCGAAGGACAGTAGGCGTCAACGGGTCCTCCCGTTACAGAGGAGCGGCGCGGCTGCGCCGCATGAGCGCGGGTTTTCCCGAATGCAGGTGGTACCACGGACTTTTGTTCGCCCTGAGCCGAGACGGCTCGGGGCGTTTTTTTGTCCGTCCCGAAAACAGAAAAAGAATGGAGAGCTTATGGAACGGTTTGTGTTTGATACGACGCAGGGCGCCGTGCTGGATGCGGCGGAGGAGGCGGCGCTGATGGATTACGCACGCGTCCGGGCCAACGCCGCGCGGCCCTGTCTGCTGCTGGCGCTGCTGGTGGCGGGCTTCGCCGTCTATTTCCTGGTGCAGCGGGAATGGGCCACCGTGCTGTACACGGTGCTGGTGGGACTGCTGCTGTGCGGCTTTTTCTGGCTGCCCATGTTGGGGACCAAAAACTTCCGCGCCAACGTGCGCTCCGCCCGCGCCCGGCGGGCGAACTTGACCAACACCGTCCGGGGCAAGCCCATCCGCTTCATCTTTGAGGACGGCGGCTGCCGGATGCTGGACGGCAAGGGCGCGGAGGTCCGCGTCTGGAAGGACCTGCACATGGGCGAGGTCCGGGAGAGCGACCGGCTCTTCTGGCTCCCGGCGGAGGACACGTCGGTGCTGCTCCCCAAGGAGGCGCTGACGGAGGGAACGGAGGAGGGCTTTCGCGCGTGGCTCAAGGCCCGCTGCAAGCGCTACCGCTTCTGCAAGGTGACGGACCGGGTGCGCCGCGTGGTGGAGGACGCGTGAGCGTCCGCCGGTAAAAAACAAGACCGATCAGATTCATATAAAAGGAGAACCGAACATGAAAAAAGAACTGCCAAAGGTGTATGACCCCCAGCAGGTGGAGTCCCGCATCTATCAGAGCTGGATGGACGGCGGCTGCTTCCGCGCGGAGCCGGACCCCAAGAAAAAGCCCTTTTCCATCGTCATGCCCCCGCCCAACGTCACCGGCCAGCTCCACATGGGCCACGCGCTGGACTCCACGCTTCAGGATATCCTGACCCGCTTCAAGCGGATGCAGGGCTATGAGGCGCTGTGGCTCCCCGGCGTGGACCACGCCGGCATCGCCACCCAGATCAAGGTGGAGGAGGAACTGCGCGTCAAGGAGGGCAAGACCCGCTACGACCTGGGCCGCGAGAAGTTTTTGGAGCGCGTCTGGGCGTGGAAGGAGAAGTTCGGCGGCCGCATCGTGGAGCAGCAGAAGAAGATGGGCGTCTCCTGCGACTGGAGCCGCTCACGCTTCACCATGGACGAGACCTGCGCCAAGGCTGTGCGGGAGACGTTCTGCGACCTCTACGACAAGGGCATGATCTACAAGGGCAGCCGCATCATCAACTGGTGTCCCCACTGCGCCACCGCCCTGTCCGACGCGGAAGTGGAGTATGTGGACAAGCCGGGCCACCTGTGGTATATCCGCTATCCGCTGACGGACGGATCCGGCGATCTGGTCATCGCCACCACCCGGCCCGAGACGATGATGGGCGACACGGGCGTGGCCGTCAACCCGGAGGACGAGCGGTTCAAGCACCTGATCGGCAAGACCTGCATCCTGCCCATCATGAACCGGGAGATCCCCATCGTGGGCGACGAATACTGCGAGATCGGCTTCGGCACCGGCGC
>CAKTMK010000005.1 GCA_934574045.1 uncultured Oscillibacter sp.
ATATGCGGCTGAACTTATGCAGATCGATTTGGAACGCTTTGAGCAGGAGACGGGTGCGTGCAGGGAGATCGCTGAGAAATTGGATACCGACCTGACAGAGGATGAACTGAACGCCCTTCTGCGGCAAGCATATACTTCCAGACATCTTCCTTTTCCGTGGGAAGGATTTGAAAGCTTCCATTCTTTTATGCATGATGACAGCGCCCATCTGGTATTCCAGTGATGTTTCCATGTGACAAATGCGGCGAATGCTGCCGCAATCTACAGATGTCCGAGCTGTACAAGGAATTGGACAGGGGAGATGGAACGTGCAGATATCTCAACGGAAATCTGTGCAGCATCTATCAAACCAGACCCCTCTTGTGTCGGATCGACGAAAGCTATGACCGCTTTTTTAGTGGTTCGATGACAAGAGAAGCGTTTTACCGTGCAAATCTGCAAGTATGCAGTGAGCTAAAAAAGAAAAATAGGAGGACTTGATTATGCCATTACCGTTTATTTTGGGAGCTGCCGCCGCAGCGGCTGGAGTGATCGGACTGGGAAGCGCAGTCCAAGGCGGCGTTAAAATGAAGGAAGCCAACGACACAATGAAGTTGGCGGATCAGAGACACCGGGCAAATATTACCCGCTTTGAAAAGCAGAACAAGTCGACCACCGAGGCGATGGACCGCCTGGGCAAGCTGGAACTGGAGATCCTGGATGGTTTCAAAAAGTTTTCTGACATTTTTGAGCAGATCAAAAACCGTCCGGAATTTATGGCTTACAGCAGAGAAAACGTGCGTATTCCGGCCTATAACGGCGAGGAATTAAAGCAGGTTTCTGTTGGGGCTGGGGTTTTGCTTGGCGGCTTGGGCGGCGCAGCCGTTGGCACTGCCGGCGGTTTCGCGGCGGCCGGCGCGACTACGGCTGCTGTTATGGCTCTGGGGACCGCATCGACCGGAACTGCCATTGCGTCCCTGAGCGGTGTAGCCGCTACAAACGCGACGCTGGCCGCGCTCGGCGGCGGAGCGCTTGCAGCCGGCGGCGGCGGTATGGCGCTCGGAACGACCATTCTCGGCGCAACGACACTGGGAGTCGGCATTCTGGTCGGCGGCATCATCTTCAATTTGACCGGCAGTAAGCTCTCGGATAAAGCTGATGAAGCGTTTGCACAGATGAAAAAAGCAGAGGCTGAGATCAATAAGATCTGCCTCTACCTGACAAAGTTGAGCAATGCGGAAAACGTCTTTGAAAAAACTATGCTGACGGTGAATCGCATTTATCAGCGCCACATTCTGAAGCTCGGCGATCTGGTGGTCATCAATGGCAAGACAGATTGGAACGAGTTTACGGATGCGGAAAAGAAGATGACCGAAAATACAGTCCTGCTGGTCGGTCTGCTGTACAATATGTGCAAGGTCCAGATGGTCCGCCAGACCTCGGACAAGACCGAAACGAACACTGTGAACGAGGAAGAGATCTCCCGTACGATCAGGGATGCAAATACCTTCCTGGAAGACAGCGGCCTGAATACCTTGGTATAATAGCGATAAAGTCCTGGGGATCCATTTCAGGGATCCCCGGGACTTTTTATGTTGTCCTTCCACCATCGCAGCATCTGCTGCCAGATCTTCGGTCAGGTCGGCGATGGTATCGCCGGTGACGGAGATGGTGCCTGCGGACCAGGGCGTGCCGGAGGCTGCCTGCGGGTAGACCCCGGCGGTATGGTCCACGAAGTATGCGTCAAAACCGGCGTCCTTGATCTGCTGCTCGTTCAGATTTCTGGTGAGCTGGTGGACGATGGTCCCCACCATCTCCAGATGCCCCAGTTCCTCTGTGCCGATATCGGTCAGCAGCCCTTTCAGCTCCGGATACGGCATGGAGTAGCGCTGGCTGAGATAGCGCAGAGACGCGCCGAGTTCGCCGTGCGGACCACCGTACTGACTGATGATAAGCGCTGCCAGCTTGGGGTTGGTGTTTTTGATATTGATGGGATATTGCAGCTTCTTCTCGTAGACAAACATCAGCCGTTCCCTCCTTTTTCCCAGGGCCACGGGTCACGCAACCATGCGTAGCCGTCCTTTTCCGTGACGTCGGTTTGGAGGAGGGGGCCGTACATCTGCTGATATTTTTCCCGGCCCTCTCGGGCAAGGCGGATATAGGACCAGTAGAGCTGCAGGACCTCCTGATCCTCCGGATGGGTGGTGAGATACAGCCCAAGCTCGTCAACGGCGAAATCCAGCGCCATCAGCTCCGCAAGGGCGGTGTTATTCGTTTTCAGCCGGTCGGTCATCGCCGCCTTGAAGGGCAGGTTCAGCCCCGGAAACAGTGTTCCGGTCTGGAGCGCCATGGCGTTGTCATAACGCGGCGGGTCCGGCTCCTGCATGGGAACATAGGGGAACGCCAACGGTGCGCACCGCCCGGGCAGACGTCCGTCGCCCTGCCCGCAGGCATTCGTATTGGGTCTTTCCATCTGCAAGAAACTCCTTCCTTTGCATGGGTCGCGCACCAGCCGGTGCGCTTACACCAGTGTATGCCTGCGGGAAGTGCGAGGTACGTCTTGCAGGACACGCCCGTGCGGTGGTATAATTGAAATGCACGGCATATTGGAAAAGCCGGGGTGCATATCTTCCCCGGGAGGTGACGGATATGATCGTCTTGGTGCGCAGATCTCACATCGGCTTTTCTCTGCTTCTTCTGCTTACGGCAGCGTGTATGTCGCTCATTCTGCGGCAGGGGAGCGGGCGGAGCGCTGCCGCGCTGGCGTCTGTCCAGCCGCAGCCGATCGGCCGGATCGTGGTCGTGGACGCGGGACACGGCGGAGAGGACGGCGGCGCAGTTGCCGGGGACGGGACGGTGGAAAGCGGGCTGAATCTGGAGATCGCCGCGCGGCTGAACGCGCTGCTCCGGCTGATGGGGCAGAATACGGTGATGACCCGGACGGAGGACGTCTCCATTTACTCCGACGGCGCGCAGACGCTGCACCAGAAGAAGGTCTCCGATCTGGAGAACCGGGCCGCGCTGGTGAACGGTCTGGCGGACGCGGTCCTTATCAGCATCCACCAGAACAGCCTGCCCAGCTCGCCGAAAACGCGGGGCGCACAGGTGTTCTATAACGGCGTGGGATATGCGCCGGAGCTGGCCGCTGCCGCGCAGGAGCGGCTCAATCAGGCCATCAACGGCGAAAAGGAAAAAACGGCCAAGCGCATCTCCGATTCCATCTACCTGACCCGGCACGCGCAGGCTCCGGCGGTCATCGTGGAGTGCGGCTTCCTTTCCAACGACGGCGACACGGCCCGCCTGAAGGAGCCGGAATATCAGCTTCATCTGGCGGCTGCCATCGCCGCCGGATACTTTACAGCGGAGGACGACTGATAGATGAAAGCAAGGACTGTTTTTTACTGCACGGAGTGCGGCAACGAGACGCCGAAATGGGCGGGGAAGTGCCCCGCCTGCGGCGCGTGGAACACCGTGGTGGAGCGCCCGCCGGAGGCCGCGCCGAAGAAATCCCGCGGCCTTGGCCGCGCGGCGTCTGCCATGCCGGCTGCGGTGGGCGGCTCCCGCCGCGCCCGGCCCGTGACGGATCTGGAGACGGCGGCAGAGATCCGTTTTCCCACCGGAATGGGAGAACTGGACCGCGTGCTGGGCGGGGGAGCCGTGAAAGGCTCTCTGGTGCTGGTGGGCGGTGCGCCCGGCATTGGAAAATCCACGCTGATGCTTCAGATCTGCAGCAAGCTGTGCGAATTTTCCAAGGTCCTGTATGTATCCGGCGAGGAGTCCGAGCACCAGCTCAAGCTGCGGGCGGGGCGGCTGAATGTGGAGAGCGAACGGCTGTTCGTGATCTCGGAGACCTGCCTTGGCGACGTTCTGGAGACCGTGGCGCAGGAGCAGCCGGACGTGCTCATCATCGACTCTATCCAGACGCTGTATAACGACGCGCTGGACTCCCCGGCGGGGAGCGTCGGGCAGGTCAAGGACTGCACCATGGCGCTGATGCAGCTTGCAAAGGGCCGGGAGATCACGGTGTTTGTGATCGGCCACGTGAATAAGGAAGGCTCCATCGCGGGACCGAAGGTCCTCGAACACATGGTCGACTGCGTTCTATACTTCGAGGGAGACCAGCACAGCTCCTACCGCATCCTGCGGGCGGCGAAGAACCGCTTCGGCGCGACCAACGAGATCGGCGTGTTCGAGATGGAGGACGCGGGACTGCACGAGGTGGAGAATCCGTCTGAAATGCTGCTGGACGGTCGCCCGGCGGACACGCCGGGTACCTGCGTCACCTGCGTGATGGAGGGCGTGCGGCCCGTTCTGGCGGAGATCCAGGCGCTGATCGCCCCCAGCAGCTACGGTACGCCCCGGCGCACCAGCAACGGCTTTGACTACAACCGGGCCGCCATGCTGATCGCGGTGCTGGAAAAGAGGGGAGGGCTGAAGCTCTCCGCCTGCGACACGTATCTCAACATCATCGGCGGCCTGTGGCTGGACGAGCCTGCCGCGGATCTGGCCGCAGCGGTGGCGCTGGCGTCCAGCTATCTGGATCAGCCGGTCCCCGGCGATCTGGTCGCCATCGGCGAGGTGGGCCTGACCGGCGAACTGCGCAGCGTCAGTCAGCTCAGCCAGCGGGTCAACGAGGTCCGCCGTCTGGGCTTCAAGCGCTGTCTGATCCCGGAGCGCCGATCCCAGACGATCCATGCGCCGGAGGGATTGGAGCTGATCCCGGTGCGGGATATCGGGGAGGCTCTGCGGGCCGTTCTGCGCAGACGGGGATGAAGTGGACGCAGCCGTCCGCCGCCCGGGGAAGCCCCGCGGCTGCGGCACAGTCCAGCGCGCACAGCCCGTCTTTCTGATAGATGCAGGAGCAGATGCAGGGGATCAGGCTCATGAAACTCAGTCCATTCCGTTAAGATCCGCGCACGGCAGTCCGATGGTCGTCCGTACAGAAACGAACGCGCATGGGAACAGGATTCCCCGACGGAGCGCGGTTTATGTTTGGATGGTAATTTGGAGACCGGTGGCTTGTAAAGCATGTGGATCGAACTGGCGTTTGAGTGCATGAATTCCGGCGAATATCGAAACTTTTTACGTTAAAAGGCGCAGGAGACGCTACATGGCACAGTATTATCTGCACGTTTTATCGAATGTTTCAGGCTTGGAAAAGGCGCGCGGATTGCAGCGCCGAGCTTTGAGGACGGCCATCTGAGCAGCCGCGGCGGCAGGCATACCGCGCGGGCGTGTGCGAGTTACAAGGTATGGGAACGGCGTTTTGCATCGCATTTCGCAAGGAGCCGGATTTTTTGATTCGCTAAGTGTGCGGGACGAGACGTAAGGAAAATCCATTTGGCCGACCGTTCAGCGGGAGGACGTTTTGAGGAATAGATAATATTGAACAAAATAAAAATTTTGTTCAAAGTGGAGGAGAGGGACAGCGAAAAAAGACAGCTGTAAAGATAGCTGTGCGGTATGAGCTTCGGACTTACGCTGTCGGTGCTGGCCACAGTAGCTCTGGGACGAGCTTCTGTCGGCTATACCAGTTCCGATTTTGCCGGTTGTGTCAGAGCGGTTTCTGCGCACTGGGCTGTGCGCTGTGGCCGCTTGATATCCGTTGCACTCCACAATGGGCGCACGGAGCAAAAAAAACTCCGCTGAGCATCCTCCGGCGTTCGGCTCTCGTAATGTAGATGGTATTGCTATGATGATATCGCCGCGCCGGGATTGTCCCAGTGTACCGCTGGAGCGCTCCGCGGCATTCTCACGGCTTTTGACGGGACTTTCAAGGTTTCTGGATTGGAGCCGCACGGGCCGCTATCGGTTCGTCCGTTGACACATCATAAATCGAAATATCTCGTAGCTGGTTGAGCTGCTCAACAGCCGCATTCCATAAGGCACGCGGCTTGAGATCCGGAAAACGCCGGATACGGCATGCTTATTCGATATTCCTGAGATTAAAATCCATAGAATTGTGTAAATTCAAAGTATGTAAAGGTGATCTGCTTGAACGATTATCGTACGGAAGCGCCGCCGATCCTGCGGGATTTTCTGGCGTATCACGAGACCATCAAGGCCCATTCCAGACGGACTGTGGACGAGTATTTTCTTGATCTGCGGAACTTTTTCCGCTACATGAAGCAGGTCCGCGACCCGTCGCTCCGGGACCGGCGGCTGGACGAAATTCCGATCCTGGATGTGGATCTCAGCTTTGTGAAATCCGTAACATTAACGGATATTTACGGCTACATGACCTATCTGAGCCGCGACCGCATCCAGCATCAAAACAGTTCTATTTCGGATTATGGACTGAACGCCGCGTCCAGAGCACGAAAAATTGCGACATTACGCTCTTTTTACAACTATTTGACCAATAAGGTCCACCTGCTGGACGAAAACCCGGTCAAGGACATCGACTCCCCCAAGACGATGAAATCGCTCCCCAAATATCTGACGCTGGACGAAAGCATCCAGCTTCTCAGCTCCGTCAGCGGGAAAAACAGCGAGCGGGACTACTGCATCCTGACGCTGTTCCTCAACTGCGGCCTGCGGATCTCGGAGCTGGTGGGGCTGGATCTGAACGACATTCAGGACGAAGCACTCCGCGTTCTGGGCAAGGGCAACAAAACGCGGATCGTCTACCTGAACGACGCCTGCAAGAGCGCTCTGCGGCAGTATCTGGCGGTGCGCCGTCCCATCACGGGCCGGGATCAGAACGCCCTGTTCCTCTCCGAGCAGAATAAGCGCATCAGCCGTTCCGGCGTCCACGCGCTGGTCAAAAAGCATCTGGGCGAGGCCGGTCTGGACGCGGCGGAATATTCCGCCCACAAACTGCGCCACACCGCCGCCACGCTGATGCTGCAAAACGGCGTGGACGTAAAGGCCGTTCAGGAGGTGTTGGGCCACGAGCACCTGAACACCACGGAGATCTACACCCACATCGACAACGAAGCACTGCGCGTCGCCGCAAAGGCAAATCCCTTGTCACACGTTGTACCGCAGAAGAAAACTTGACTTCCCTCTCCTGCCGAGCCGCGCGGAAAACATTACCGGTTGCAAAATAGTAACAAACCGGTTACAATTCTAATTGTCTTCGCGAGGCAAATCTACACAGGAGGTCTCACATATGTTCTGCAACTTCAACACTGGCTGCGGCACCAGCGGCGCCGGGTTCGACTGCGGCTCCATCTGGCAGCTGCTGGGCCAGTGCTTCGGCTTTGGCTGCTGAGACGCATACGGGCGGCCCCGCAAATCGCGGGGCCGCCCTTTTCTGTGGTTTTCACGGCCGATTGACGCCGAGGATCTGGATGGGCCGGATCAGGCGGTATTCATAGCTGGAAAGCACGCGGTTATCCGCGTCGTAGCTGTGCGCGGCCACCAGAATGTCCTCCGGGCGGAACGGCGGGCGCGCCGCTACCACCACCGGCGTATGCTGATAGCCCTCTCCCTTGAACGAGAGCTGGATCACGTCGCCGGGGCGGATTTCCTCCAGCGCGCAGGGCCGCCCCACCGGCCCCACCGAGGGCTGGCCGCGGGTAAGAAAATCGTAAAAGTATTCTACGCCGGTCCAGGAGGGCGACTTCTGATTGGCATCGATGTAATACCAGCCGTAAGTAGGCAGAAAATTCATGATCCCGGCCCCGGCAAATACGCACTGGGACGCGAAGTTCGTGCAGTCTCCGCCGATGTTTTCATAGTCGTAAAAAGCCGGATTCCGCCCGAAGGCCCACTGGTGGGCGTACAGCACCGCCGCGCGCCGGTCGTAATCCTGCATAAAGCGCATAACACCACTCCCCTGCGCCAGCGTATGCGCCGGGGCGGCAAAACGTGAACGGGGCGGGAGAACGAAATCGTCCTCCCGCCCCGGCGGTGTGTATGGATCGCGGCGCGTTACGCCTTGTGGTCGCAGCCCAGCACGTCCACGATCTTGTGGGCCACCAGCTCCTTGATGGCCTGACGGGCAGGCTTGAGGTACTGGCGGGGGTCAAAGTCACTGGGATGCTCCATGAAGTACTTGCGGATGGTGCCGGTCATGGCGAGACGCAGGTCGGAGTCGATGTTGATCTTGCAGACGGACAGGCTGGCCGCCTTGCGGAGCTGCTCCTCGGGAACGCCGATGGCGTTGGGCATCTGGCCGCCGTGCTCGTTGACCATCTTCACGAACTCCTGCGGCACGGAGGAAGAGCCGTGCAGCACGATGGGGAATCCGGGCAGACGCTTGGAGACCTCCTCCAGCACGTCGAAGCGCAGCGGGGGCGGGACCAGAACGCCGTCCGCGTTGCGGGTGCACTGCTCGGGCTTGAACTTGTAAGCGCCGTGGGACGTGCCGATGGCGATGGCCAGAGAGTCGCAGCCGGTCTTGGAGACGAACTCCTCCACCTCTTCGGGACGGGTATAGGAGGAATCCTCGGCCTTGACCTTCACGTCGTCCTCCACGCCAGCCAGCGTGCCCAGCTCGGCCTCGACCACCACGCCGTGGTCATGGGCGTACTCCACGACCTTCTTGGTGATCTCAATGTTCTCGGCAAAGGGCTTGCCGGACGCGTCGATCATGACGGAGGTGAAGCCGCCGTCGATGCAGCTCTTGCAGGTCTCAAAATCCGGGCCGTGGTCCAGATGCAGCACGATGGGGATGTTGGGGCACTCGATGGCCGCGGCCTCCACCAGCTTCACGAGATAGGTGTGGTTGGCATAGGCGCGGGCACCCTTGGAGACCTGAAGGATCAGCGGCGCGTCCAGATCGCGGGCCGCCTCGGTGATGCCCTGCACGATCTCCATATTGTTGACGTTGAAGGCGCCGATAGCATAGCCTCCGTCATAGGCTTTCTTAAACATTTCGGTTGATGTGACCAGCGGCATATCAATCATCTCCTGTCAAAATTATCGGCCTTCCTCCGCCCGCGCGCTGCCGGAGCGCCGCAGCGCGGCGTTTTTGCAGGAAATCCGGTCCGGCGCGGATAAAAACAGAGGAAAACGATTTTCTTCTTTGATAATATCACAGAAAATTTAAATTGCAAGTATTTACAATCACATTTTAACATGGTAAGATAATTTTGCTGTTGTGCACAAATACGGTCCGGCTCCCCGGGCCGAAAAATCAGGAGGAATGATCCATGAGTGAACTGAAAGGCGCCTGCATCATCGGCCAGTCCGGCGGCCCGACTTCCGTTATCAACGCCAGCGCGTACGGCGTGATCGACACCGCGCTGAAGTCCGCCTCCATTACCGCGGTATACGGCGCGGAGCACGGGATCAAGGGCGTTCTGAACGACCGCCTGTTCGACATGAGCAAGGAGGACCCGGCCGAGCTGGAGCTTTTGAAGTATACCCCCTCCTCCGCTCTCGGCTCCTGTCGGTACAAGATGGCGGATCCGGACGTGGACGACACCGACTACAAGCGCATTCTTGAGGTCTTTCAGAAGCACGACGTGCGCTATTTCTTCTATAACGGCGGCAACGACTCCATGGACACCTGCAACAAGATCTCCAAGTATATGCAGAAGGTGGGCTATCCCTGCCGCGTGATGGGCGTTCCCAAAACCATCGACAACGACCTGTTCGGCACCGACCACTGCCCCGGCTACGCCTCCGCCGCCAAGTACATTGCCACCAGCTGCATGGAGGTCTATCAGGACGCGCGGGTGTATGACACCGGCATGGTCTGCATCATCGAGATCATGGGCCGCCACGCCGGCTGGCTGGCGGGCGCCGCCGGTCTGGCCACGGCTTACGGCGCAGGCCCCGACCTGATCTATCTGCCGGAGACGGACTTCAACATGGACGAGTTCCTGGCGGATGTGGAGCGCATTTATAAGGAGAAGGGCAACTGCATGGTGGCCGTGTCCGAGGGCATCCACTATGCTGACGGCTCCTTCGTTTCCGAGGCCAAGACCTCCGCGACCGACGGCTTTGGCCATGCCCAGCTGGGCGGCCTTGCGGCGATGCTCGCCGCCGTGGTCAAGGAGCGCACCGGCGCCAAGGTCCGCGGCATTGAGCTGAGCCTGCTCCAGCGCTGCGGCGCGCATCTGGCCTCTGAGACGGACATCGAGGAGTCCTTCATGGCCGGCAAGGCCGCCGTGGAGAACGCGGTCAACGGCATCACCGACAAGATGGTGGGCTTTGCCCGGACCGAGCGGGACGGACACTACGTCTGCAAGACGGAGCTGCTGGATTTGACGGACGTTGCCAACACGGAGAAGAAGGTCCCCCGCGAGTGGATCAACGCCAAGGGCAACGGCGTGGAAAAGCCCTTTATCGACTATGTCATCCCCCTCATTCAGGGCGAGCCGAAGCTGCCGAAGCAGGATTCCCTGCCCCGCTTCGCCAAGCTGAAGAAGGTCCTTGCGAAGTAAGCGAACCGTCAAAAAGACCTGCGCGGATATCCGCGCAGGTCTTTTTTCATGCCTTCCCCGCCCTTCAGCGGTTTTTCTGATAGATGGCCCAAAGGCCGTTCATCAGCAGGTACTTGTCATAGACGATGGGGTTGCGGCAGTATTTCACGATCACCGGCGCACTGCCGCCCGTGGCCACCACGCTCAGCTCCTGTCCCGGGAACTTCTCGCGGATGCGGTCGATCACGCCGTCGATCATCCCCGCCGTGCCGTAAACGATGCCGGCGCACATACAGTCCTCCGTGTTTTTTCCGATCAGGGACTTGGGGTGCTTGAGCGAAATGGCGGGGAGCTGCGCAGCCCGGCGGCTCAGCGCCTCCAGCGAAACGTCCACCCCCGGCAGCAGCAGTCCGCCCTCGTACGTCCGGTCGTGGGAGATGACGCCGATGGTGGTGGCGGTGCCCATGTCCACGGTGACGATGGGTGGCGAAAACTTCTCCAGCGCGGACACCGCGTCCGCCACGATGTCCGCCCCCATCTGGGTCTGAAAGTCCATACGGATATTCAGGCCCGTTTTCAGGCCCGGACCGACCACCATGGGCGGCTTGCCCAGCAGGCGGCCCACCGCCTTTTCCAGCATGAAGTTCAGCGGCGGCACCACGCTGCAGATGATCGCGCCGCTGACGTCCCGCAGGTCGTAGTGATACAGCGCGAACACGTTCATCAGGTCGATGCTGAACTGGTCCGCCGTCCGGCGGACGCCGGTGTCCAGCGTGGCCAGAAATTTCAGCTCCCTGTCCGGCGCGAACAGCCCCACCGAGGTGGTGGAGTTCCCAACGTCGATGGCCAAAAGCATAGCGCGGTTCCCTCCCTGTTCCGATCTCGTTCTCATGCTGTTATGGTAGCACGTTCGAGCCGTCCTTGCAAGCGAAAACGCGGGACGGGCCGTCCGAGATCAGAAAACGGGGAGCCGGAGGCGCTGCCGCCTCCGGCCCCCGCAGCTCAGAGAATGATGCAGATCAGTCCGCCGCTGCCCTCGTTGATGATGCGCGTGAGCGTTTCCTGCAGCTTTTTCCGCGCGTCCTCCGGCATCCGCTGGAGTTTGTTCTGAAGGTCCTCGCTGACCAGCTCGTGGAAGCTGCGGCCGAAAATGTTGGACTGCCAGATCTTGCTGGTGTCGCCCTCGAACTCCTGCAAAAGGTAGTTCACCATATCCTCGGACTGCTTTTCGTTCCCCACGATGGGACTGACCGCCGTTTCGATGTCCGCCCGGATCATATGGATGCTGGGGGCGCTGGCCTTCAGGCGCACGCCGTAGCGTCCTCCCTGCTTCATGATCTCCGGCTCCTCCAGATGCAGCTCGTCGATGCCGGGGATCACGATGCCGTAGCCCGTCTCCCGCACGTCCCGCAGCGCTCCGGCCACCTTGTCATACTCCGCCTTGACCGTGGCCAGCCGGGTGAGCAGGCTCATCAGGTCTCCGTCGTCCGCCACGGAGAAGCCGGACTGGTCCGAGAGCGTCTGATAGAACAGCTCCCGCGGCAGGCACAGCTCCGCCGAGGCCACGCCGGTGCCCAGGTCGATCCCGGTAAGCCGGGCCTCGCTGATCCCCTCCCGCTGCCCCAGCGCGGCGATCACGCTGTCGATCTCCCGGATGTGGCGCAGGGCAGCGGTCCCCTCCCGGACCGCGCCGTACAGCCCGGCCTTGATGGGGTGGCCCGCCGGAAGCGCGTCCACCCACGCGGGCAGGAACAGGTCCAGCTCCTGCATGGGGAACTCGTACAGCACGGCCTTCAAAAGCTCCGCCACCGCCGCCTCGTCCAGCTCCAGACAGTTCACCGGCACGCAGTTCACCCCGTAGCGGGACGCGATGTCCCGCGACACCGCCTGCGCCCGATCGGAGGCGGGCGCGTCCGAGTTCAGAAGCACGATAAACGGCTTTCCCAGCTCCTGAAGCTCCCGGATGACCCGCTCCTCCGCCTCCAGATAGTCCTCTCTGGGAATGTCCGAGATGGAGCCGTCCGTGGTCACTACGATGCCGATGGTAGAATGCTCCGCAATGACCTTCCGGGTCCCGGTTTCCGCCGCCTCCGACATGGGGATCTCGTGGTCGAACCACGGCGTGGTCACCATGCGGGGCTGGTCGTCCTCTGTGGAGCCGATGGCTCCCTTGACCATGTAGCCCACGCAGTCGATCAGCCGGACGGAGAACGCCGCGCCGTCCGGAAGCTGGACCTGCACGGCCTCCTCCGGCACGAACTTCGGCTCCGCCGTCATGATGGTGCGGCCGGAGCCGCTCTGGGGCAGCTCGTCTCTGGCCCGCTCCCGGCGGTATACGTTCTCGATGTTCGGGATCACCTGCGTTTCCATAAAGCGCTTGATAAAGGTAGATTTCCCCGTCCGGACCGGTCCGACCACGCCGATATAGATGTCGCCGGCGGTCCGGGTGGCAATATTCTGATAGATGGTCGTATTCATAGCATCCCCCGTCCTTCTTGCAATCCTGCTCCCACTCTATGACCGCCGCCTGACAAGTATGACAGGCCGGTTAGTCCCGCGGGTGCTTTTGCGGTCCGCCGGATGCGCGGAGGGGGCGGAATTGTTGATTTTGTATATTTTCAACTGGAAACCTGCCGGTAAATTTACGCATCTGTGCATTTACAGGAGCGATTTACCGTGGTAAACTGCTAGTGTATTAAATCAGAGGGACGAACCCCTCAGTTTTGGAGGATCTCAAGATGAATAAAAATCGCTTTTTCGCGCTGGTATGCGCTGCCGCTGTGATGAGCTCGCTGTCCGCCTGCGGAAATTCTGCTTCCGCTCCCGCCGCCTCCGCGCCTGCGGCTTCTTCCGCCGCGGCCTCTGCCGCCGGAAGCACGGCGCGCACCACCTTCACCGTCGGCTTTGACGCGGAGTACCCGCCCTACGGCTTCAAGGCGGACGACGGCAGCTATGTCGGCTTCGATCTGGATCTGGCGCAGGAGGTCTGCAACCGCAACGGCTGGGAGCTGGTCCGCCAGCCCATCGACTGGAACTCCAAGGACATGGAGCTGGACGCCGGGAACATCGACTGCATCTGGAACGGCTTCACCATGACCGGCCGTGAGGATGATTACACCTGGGTCGGGCCGTATGTCAACAACTCCATCATGTTCGTCGTGACCGCCGACAGCGGTATTACCGACGCCTCCCAGCTGGCCGGCCACCCCGTTGTCACCCAGTCCGGCTCCTCCGCGCTGACCGCGCTGACCGACGATCCCGGCGACGGCAGCAACGACGAGAATCTGGCTCTGGCCGCCTCTTTCACCACGCTGGACGAAGTGCCTGACTACAACACCGCGTTCATGAATCTGGAGTCCGGCGTGGACGACGCCATTGCCGTGGATATCGGCGTGGCCAACTATCAGCTCAAGACCCGCGACTCCTCCAAGTTCGTCATGCTGGAAAAGCCCCTGTCCACCGAGCAGTACGGCATCGGCTTTAAGAAGGGCAACACGGAGCTGGCCGATCAGGTGAAGGCCACGCTGGACGAGATGTGGGCCGACGGCACCTTCACGAAGATCGCCACCGCCGCCGCGGAGAATTACGACGCGCCGGAGCTGGCCGACATGATCTGCTACGGCAACTGAGACACTTTCTGACCGAAAAAGGCGGCGGGCCTTCCCGCCGCCTTTTTACCGACCGTGGAATAAGGAGAGATAGACGATGGATCTGAGCAGTGTGCTCCAACAGCTTCTGGTGGGCCTTTGGGCCGCAGTGCAGCTTTTCGCGCTGACACTGATCTTTTCTCTGCCGCTGGGCCTGCTGGTGGCGATAGGGCGGATGTCCTCGTGGGCGCCCCTGCGCCAGCTGGGCGCAAAGGCGGAGCGCGAGGGCAGAGCGCCCGGCGGAGCCGTGCTGCTCCTGCGGAGGTTCCGCCCGGTGCAGCTCATTGTGAAGTTCTTCATCTCCATCCTGCGGGGGACGCCGCTGATGCTCCAGATGATGGTGGTCTACTTCGGGCCGTACTACGTGTTTCACGTCAGCCTGTCCGGGTACTCCCGTCTGCTGGCGGCGGTGATCGCGTTTTCCATCAATTACTCCGCCTATTTCGCCGAGATCTACCGCTCCGGCATTCAGTCCATCCCGCAGGGGCAGTATGAGGCGGCGCAGGTGCTGGGATACAGCCGCGCGCAGACCTTCTTCAAGATCATCCTGCCCCAGATGGTCAAGCGCGTCCTCCCCTCCGTCACCAACGAGGTCATCACGCTGGTCAAGGACACGTCGCTGGCGTTCGTCATCGCCTATCAGGAGCTGTTCACCATCGCCAAGCAGATCTCCGCCGCCAAGACCACGGTTATGCCGCTGTTTATCGCGGGCGTGTTCTACTTCATTTTCAACAGCGTGGTGGCGTGGATCATGGAGCGCATCGAAAAGCGCATGAATTATTACAACTGAGGAGGCGGCGGCAATGAAGATCATGGAGCTGAAAAACGTTCGCAAGACCTTTGACGGAGAGCTGTCCGTCCTGAAGGACATCTCCATCAGCGTGGATAAGGGCGAGGTCGTGGCCATCATCGGGCCGTCCGGCTCCGGCAAGTCCACGCTTCTGCGCTGCGCCACGCTGCTGACGGAAATGGATGGCGGTGAGCTGACCTATCTGGGCGAGCAGGCCGCATGGAACGACGAGCAGGGCCGCACCGTTTACGCCAAGGACCTGAAAAAGATCCGCAGCTACTTCGGACTGGTCTTTCAGAACTTCAACCTGTTCCCCCACTACACCGTTCTCAAGAACTTGACGGACGCACCCGTCAGCGTGGCGGGCCGGAGCAAGGCGGAGGCCGAGGAGACGGCCCGGGATCTGCTGGAGAAGATGGGCCTTTCCGACAAGGCGGACTGCTATCCCTGCCAGCTCTCCGGCGGACAGCAGCAGCGGGTGGCCATCGCGCGGGCACTGGCCATGCGGCCCGAGATCCTGTTTTTCGACGAGCCGACCTCCGCGCTGGACCCGGAGCTGACCGGCGAGATCCTGAAGGTCATCCGGCAGCTGGCGGAGGAGAACATGACCATGGTGATCGTCACCCACGAGATGGCCTTCGCCCGGGACGTGGCGGACCGGGTCGTCTTTATGGACGGCGGCGTGATCGTGGAGCAGGGCGACCCGCAGGAGGTCATCAGCCACCCGAAGGAGGAGCGCACCCGGCAGTTCCTCTCCCGTTTTTCCAACTGAATCCAAAGACGAAAGCGGGCGGTCCGAATATTCGGACCGCCCGTCCTTTTGCTTTGCCAAGACCGCCGCTGCCGGAGACACTCTGAAACGCTTCGCTTCCAAGCGGCGGGGCGGCGGCGTTACGCCCGCTTGCGCGGGATCAGCAGCAGCTTTTCCGCCGGGACCTCCTCCTCGCTTTCCAGCCCGTTGGCGGACAGAATGGCGGGAATGGTGGTGTTGTACCGCTTGGCAAGATCCCACAGCGACTCCTGCTCCCCCTTGCACCGCAGGACCAGCGATGGCGCGCCCGTCAGATCCTTGGGCGTGTCGCTGCTGATCTTCGCCGTCGCCACGCAGACCCGCTTTTTCCGGGACGCCGCCTCTACCCGGAACTCCACCGGGAACCGGACCTCGATCCCCCGGTCCCCCAGAGTCCCCTGCGGCTCCTCTGCACAGAAGGCCCGGGCGCAGACGCGGCAGTCCTCCGGCAGCTCCAGCTGACAGCTCACGTCCACGCTGCGCTCCGCCGCCAGCGCCGCGCCGCCCTCGTCCAGATACAGCGCCCGGATGGCCACGACGGTTCGCAGCGTGACGCTGCCGCCCTCCCGGCTGACGGACACCGCGCCGGGAACGGCGGAGAGCGACAGGATGGATTCCGCCACCACGCCGATCTCCAGCGTCTCCCGCACGTTCTGGCGGCGGCTGAGCGTCTGGGCAAAGCCGCACAGCTGCAAGGGCTTTGCGTCATAGGTCAGGTCGTAGGCCGTGCTGTACAGGTCGCACAGCAGCGTCACGTCCCGCTCCTGCCGCAGCAGTGCCGCGGCGTGGAGATACAGCGTCACGGAGATTTTCCGGCCCTCCTGATCGCCGTCCACCTGAATGTCCGCGCCGGTGAGCTGGAGTCGGACTGAGGCGGACGCGCCCTCCGCGTCGCCCTCCGCCTCCATCACCTGAGAAAACGGCAGCTCGCCGGAGGCGGAGCAGCACGCTCCCTCCGGGGAGCGGTACAGCAGGGAGACGGTGAACAGCCCCTTGAGAATGAGTTTGCTGCCCACCGTTTTGGTTTCCGTGACCGTTCCGGCCACCCGGCTGCACAGAATTTCCGCCGCGCCGTCCCGGCCCGGAGACAGGTCCAGCTCCCCGGAAAATGTAAAGTCCTTTTCCAGAATATGTGTCAGCGCGGTGGTGTGCTGCGTCTCCTGCCGCTTCTCGATGCACAGGCCCGCGTCCTCCGTTTCTACATCGGCGCAGACCTCCGTCTCCGTCCGGCGGTAGCCGGTCAGGCGCGTCACCAGCTTGCAGTGGGTAAAGACCTTGCGGGGATTCAGCGCCCGCGTCTCCAGAAACTCCGGCTCCGTCTCCGCCAGCAGCGTCACACACTCCGGCATGGCCTTCGCGTCCGACTCGGCGGAAAACGGCATGGCAAATTCCAGCGTGCGCACGCCGCTCTCGCCGTCCGGCGTGTAGAGGACCGTCACCCGCACGGTGCCGGAGACCTCCGCCTTTCCGTCCCGCAGTTCCCGGCTGTGGAGATAGACCCGGCCCTCCGTGTCGATGATGCGGGCGATGTCGGGACAGTAGTCCGGCACGATCGTCTCCGCCGTCTCCTCCTGCGTCAGCGTCAGCTCGCCGCCCGCCTCATAGGCGTCGAAGCGGTCCTTTTTCAGTTCCAGTTCCATTTCAAGACCATCCTTTCCCGGCCATTGTGATTCTGGCTCATCCTATGCCGGGAGACGCCCGGTTATTCCCGGATGCCAAACAGCCTGCGCAGCAGACCGCACAGCGCTTTCGGAGACTTCCAGACCACGATTTTCATAAGACGCACTCCTTTTCCAGACAAACTCGTGTCAGCGCCGCAGGCAGGCGCTTCCGCAGGCGATCAGAAGCAGCGCGACGATAAACAGCAGGCACCCGACCGGAAAGATTGCCGCGATCAGAATGCCAAGCCCCAGCGCCACCGCGCATACGCCCAGCCAGCAGCACCCGCCGCCCCGGCCAAACCACATAGCCGCCGCACCTCCTCTCGTACCCCAGTATATACACCGGGCATCAAAAGCGTGCGCGGCCGCGCCGACTGTCCGGCCCAAGCCGGTCAGACAGGCGGCGGAGCCGCGTTTGATTCCTGCCCTGCCGCTTGCGGCGCAAAAAAAGCACGCGGCTGTCGGTGGACTGCTCCAATTTATGCGGACAGCACAAAAAGCCCCCGTCAGGGGGCTTTTTGTCTATTGTCCAGTTTTAATGGTTCAGTTCAACGGCCGCGTGCTTTTCATATCGGGCGCAGGCTGCGTCCGCCCCGGAGGGGCGGTGCCTGCGCGCGTTCACTTCTTCTGCTCCCATTCCTTCAGGGATTTCAATTCCTCGTAGAGCCGCAGATAGCTCTCGTGGCGGCTTTGCTGGAGCTTTCCCTCCCGCAGAGCCTCCAGCACGGCGCAGCCCTTCTCCTTCGTGTGGCTGCACCCAACGAATCGGCAGCCGTCCAGATACGGCGCAAAATCCGGGAAGGTCTCCGGCAGGCGGTGCTTCAGCTCCAGATCCAGCTCCTCGGAGTCGAACGAGGCAAAGCCGGGAGAATCCACTACCTCCGCGCCGCAGCGCAGACGGAAAAGCTCGATATGGCGGGTGGTGTGCCGCCCGCGGCCCAGCGCCTCGCTGATCTCGCCCACCTGAAGGTGGAACTCCGGATCCAGCGCGTTCAGAATGCTGGATTTTCCAACGCCGGAGTTGCCTGTAAAGGCAGACAGCTTTCCAGCGATCAGGCCCGCCAGCTCCTCCAGCCCCTCCCCTGTTTCCGCGCTGACGCGGACGGTGGGAAAGCCGGCGGCGCGATAGATCTGATAGAGCCGGTCGGCGCGGTCCAGATCGCACTTGTTCAGAACCACCACCGTGCCGCAGTTTTTCAGCGCCGCGATGGCGGAGAGCCGGTCGATCAGGTACGGGTCCGTCTGCGGGACGGCGGCGGAGGCGATGATGACGATCTGATCCACGTTCGCCACCGCCGGACGGCGGAATGCGTTGCGCCGGGGGCGGATGGCCTCTACAAAGCCCTCGCCGTTTCCAAGCTCCCGGACTTCCGCCCGGTCGCCCACCAGCGGCGAGACCCCCTCCCGGCGGAACTTCCCTCTCGCGCGGCATTGCAGCACCTCGGCGCCGGTGTCCACGTAATAAAAGCCGCTGAGCGCCTTGACGATCCGACCCTCAGGCATTGAAGTCCACCTGCCGCGTCTCGTAGAGCACGCTGTCGTAATACACCTGCACGGTACACACGCCGCTTCCGGTCAGCTCCACTGTGATGGAGCCGTCGCTGCAATTCACGTCGCCCTCGAAATTGGACTGTCCGTCCACCAGCACCGCCATGCGGACGGTCTCCCGTCCGTCCTGCGGCAGGGAGAACGTGGCGGGTTTGGCCACGACCTGCTGCTGGGGCGGCTGCGGCTCCGCCGCGGGGCCTTTGCTGACGGAGAGCGTGATGGTGTCGCCCTCGTAAGCCTTCGTATTCTCCGCGATGTCCTGCTCCACCACCATTCCGGCGGCTTCGCTGCTCTCCACGTCCTTACGGACCACTTTCAGGCCCATGGTGGCCGCCAGCTCCTCCGCCTTTTCGATGGTCAGATTGACGAAAGAGATCACCGTGACCGGCGTTTTGTCCGGCCCTGTGCTGACGACCAGCGTGATGCTGTCGCCCTTTTTCAGCGGCTCGCCCGCCTCCGGCTCCGTTCGGATCACGCATTCCGCCGTCACGCTGTCGCTGCTCTCCTCCACGGTGTCGATGGTCAGGTCCAGATCGTTTTTCAGATTCTTCAGCGCGACCTTTGCCGCCTGCGCGGTCTGGCCGGTCAGATCCAGCATCTTGTCCGTTTTCTCTCCCGCGCTGACTGTGACCTTGATAACAAGGTCACTCTTTTTCGTCATGCCCTTTACCGGGTCCTGAGCGATGATGGTACCCTCCGGCGCGTCGTCGTAAGCGGAGTCCGTGACCTGGATCTCAAAAATCCCGGCCACCTCGGGGAGCTGGCGGGCTTCCTCCTCCGTATAGCCCACCACGTTGGGAACGGTATACGTCTCCCCAGCCGCCATGGAGCCGAGCACCGCGCGGGCAAGGAAAAACACCGCGACCAGCATCACCACCACGCCGCCGCCAACCAGCACGGTGCGCTTCGCGCCGCCGCCGGAGGAGCTTCTTCCCCGCGGGCGGTCATAGTCCCGGTCATAATCCCGGTCGCGCTCCCGGTCATAGCCGCGCTCCCGCGGCGCTTCGCGGGCGGGACGCTGCTGCTGTGCGGCCGCCGCCACCGCGCCGGTGCGGATCAGGCGGGTCGGCTCGTCCGGCTCCTCCGGGTGCAGCTCCTTGGGGTCGATGTCCAGATCTACGCCCGGATTCTTGCGGAACGCGTCCAGATCGGCGATCATGGCCTCGGCGGAATCGTACCGCCGCTCCCGGTCCGGGGCCATGGCCTTCATGCAGATCAGCTCCAGCGGCTTGGGGATGTCCGGGTCGATCTCCCGGGGGGCCAGCGGAATGGAGCTGAGGTGCTGGATGGCCACGGACACGGCGGAATCGCCCTCAAAGGGCAGACGGTTGGTGAGCATTTCGTAGAGCACCACGCCCGCAGAGTAGATATCCGACCGGGCGTCGGTCCGGTCGCCCCGGGCCTGCTCCGGCGAGATATAGTGGACGGAGCCGAGGGCCTCCTGCGTCAGCGTCTGAGCGGAGTTTTCCAGACAGGCGATGCCGAAGTCGGCAACCTTCACGCTGCCGTCCCGCAGGACCATGATGTTCTGCGGCTTGATGTCCCGGTGGACGATGCCGCGGCTGTGGGCGTGGGACAGTCCGCGCATGATCTGGGTGATGAAGTGCAGGGATTCGCGCCAGTCCAGCTTCCCCCGCTTTTCCATGTACTGCTTCAGGGTGATCCCGTCGATCAGCTCCATGACGATATACTCCACGTCCTCGCTCTGGGACACGTCATACACCGAGACGATATTGGGGTGGGAGAGCATGGCGACCGCCTTGGACTCCGCGTGGAACCGGCGGCGGAACTCCTCGTCCTGCGCAAGGTCGCTCTTGAGGATCTTGACGGCCACCAGCCGGTTGAGGCGGTGGCACTTCGCCTTGTACACCACGGCCATGCCGCCCGTGCCGATCCGCTCAAGGATCTCATAGCGGTTATCCAGCATTTTTCCGATATAAGGATCTACCATGTCACACCGCCTCCTTTCCGTCCGTCCGGCGCATCAGCACCGCGGTCACATTGTCCTTGGCTCCCCGGCTCTTGGAGATCTCCAAAAGCCGCGCAAGGCACTCCTCTCCGGTCCGGGCGCCGGTTACCGTCCGCTGCATCTCCTCGTCGGTCACAGTGTCCACCAGTCCGTCGCTGCAAAGGAGCAGGAACTCTCCCGGCTCCATCGGGCATATGTAGCCGTCGCACTGGATCTGCGCGTCCGGCCCAAGCGCCCGGGTGATGAGATTGCGGTTAGGATGGCGGCGGGCCTCCTCCGCAGTGATGTCGCCCCGTTCCACCATGCTCTCCACCAGCGAGTGGTCCCGCGTGACGCGGGTGATGGTCAGCGGCGTGATGTGATACGCGCGGCTGTCGCCCACGTTGCTGATGACCGCCCCGCCGCCATAGCTGACGGCGGAGACCAGCGTGGTCCCCATGTTGCGGTATTCCTCGCTCTCCTGCGCCGCCGCGCGGACGGCTCGGTTGGCGATGGAGACGGCGTAGGACGACGCCTCCCGCAGCTGCTGGGGCGTCATTTCCGGGGAGAGGACCTTTTCCAGCTCCCGCACATAGGTGTCCACCGCGATGCTGCTGGCCTGCTGCCCGCCGGCGGTGCCGCCCATGCCGTCGCACACCACGCAGACGGTATGCCCGCTGGGCGTGCGCTCCTGTATGGCGTAGGCGTCCTGATTGTCTCTGCGGACAAGACCCACATCCGTAATGCCGCAGACCTGCATACCGATCACTTTCCTTTCTGTTCTTCCATGGCCTTCCGGCGGAGCTGTCCGCAGGAGGCGTCGATATCCCCGCCGAGGCTCCGCCGCACCGTGGCGGTCAGTCCGTGGGACTCCAGCCGCTTCTGAAACGCGGCGATCCGCCGGGAGGGCTTGAACGGGCTTTCCACCACGTCGTTGAGGGGGATCAGATTCACGTGGCCCGGCATTCCCCGCAGCCTGTCCGCGATCAGATCCGCCTGCCAGTCGTGGTCGTTGACCCCGTCGATCATGGCGTATTCAAACGAGATGCGCCGCCCGGTCTTTTGAAAATACCGGTGGCACGCGGCGAACAGGTCCTCCACCGGATAGGCCCGGTTCACCGGCATGATCCGGGAGCGGGTCTCGCCGTCCGGCGCGTGGAGCGAGACGGACAGCGTGAGCTGTAATTCCAATTCCGCCAGCCGCTCGATGCCGGGGATCACGCCGCAGGTGGACAGAGAAATGTGCCGCATCCCGATGTTGATCCCGTCCGGGTGGTTCACCAGCTCCAGAAACCGCAGCACGTTGTCCAGATTGTCCATCGGCTCGCCGATGCCCATCAGCACGATGTTGGAAATGGGCAGGCCGGAGTCCTTCTGGGTGAAGATCACCTGATCGAGCAGCTCCGCCGGAGTCAGGTCCCGCACCTTTCCCGCGATGGTGGACGCGCAGAACGCGCAGCCCATCCGGCAGCCGACCTGCGAGGAGATGCACACGGTGTTGCCGTGGTGATACTGCATCAGAACGGATTCGATGCAGTTTCCGTCCGCCAGCTCCCAGAGGTACTTGATCGTTCCGTCCAGCCGGGAGACCTGCTTCCGGGCGGCAATGGGCGGCGTGAGCGCGCAGGATGCGTTCAGCTTCTCCCGCAGCGGCTTGGAGAGGTTGGACATTTCGTCAAAGGACTCCGCGCCCCGGTGGAGCCAGGAAAAGATCTGCTTCGCCCGGAACGCCGGCTCGCCCATGGCCTTCAGCGTTTCCGTGAGCTGGGCGGGCGTCTGGGATTTCAAGTCGATCATAGCCACCGTCCCTCAGCGCCGCCGCAGGCGGCAGATGTAAAACCCGTCGGTCCCGTGGCGGTGGGGCCAGAGGGTCAGCTCCCCCGGCTGCTCCCCCACCGGCGCGGGCAGCGCGAACGTTTCCCGGGAAAAGTCCGGGTGTCCCGCCAGAAAGCTGTCCACCACCTGCCCGTTTTCCTCGGGCAGGATCGTGCAGGTGGAGTAGAGCAGCACGCCGCCGGGGCGGACGTACCGCGCGGCGTTTTCCAGAATGGCCGCCTGCGCTACGGTAAGTGTAAACAGGTCGTCCGGCGATTTATACCGGACGTCCGGCTTTTTTCGGATGATGCCCAGCCCGGAGCAAGGCGCGTCCACCAGGACCGTATCCGCGCTGTCCGCCCATTCCGGGCGGAAAACGGTCCCGTCCGCGGCAAAGGTCTGAATGGACTTCAGCCCCAGCCGGGCCGCGCCCTCCTCAATGCGCTTGAGCTTGTTCTCGTGGAGGTCGCAGGCGAGGATCTCCCCCTCGTCTCCCATGGCGACCGCCGCGCCGAAGGACTTCCCTCCCGGGGCGGCGCACACGTCGATGACCCGCCCGCCCTTTTGGGGCGCGGCGATCAGGCTCACCAGCTTCGCCGCCGGGTCCTGCACGAAAAACAGGCCCTCCCGGAACGCGTCCAGCTCCGTCAGGTCGCCGGAGCCGGTCAGCTCCAGACAGTCCGGCACCCACGAATGCGCCGCGGCGGTCACGCCCGCGTCCGCCAGCCGCGCCGTCAGCGCCGCTGCCGTGGTGCGCAGGGTGTTGACCTGCACCGTCAGGGGCGCCACGGCGTTGTCCGCCGCGAGGAATGCTTCCGCCTCCTCCCGGCCCAGCAGGGCCAGAAGCCTGCGGACCAGCCACTTGGGATGGCTGTACCGGATGGAGAGCGCCTGCACCTCGTCCCGCTCGGGGATGGCCGGGAGCTGCGCCTTGTTCAGCGACAGCTTGCGCAGCACCGCGTTCACAAGGCCGGAGGCTGCGCCGCGGCCGTTTTTCTTGGCCAGCTCCACGGATTCGTTCACCGCCGCCCGGTCCGGAACCTTGTCCAGAAACAGGATCTGGTACGCGCCGATGCGCAGGATATCCGCCAGCGGCGGCTGAAGCCGGCTGAGTTTCTGAGAGCAGTAGGCGCTCAGGTAAAAGTCCAGCAGCGCCCGGTTCTGGAGGACGCCGTACACGATCCGGGTCGCCAGCGCGGCGTCCGCGCCGGTCAGGCCGTCCCGCCGGAGCTGCGCCTTCAGGCTGGCGTCCGCCCACGCGGAGGCCGTCCGCCCCGCGCTGAGGACCCGCAGCGCGGTATCCCGGGCGCTCACCGGCCGCCTCCCCGGCGGTTTCCGCCGCCATTCCGGGAGGCAAAAATGGCCGCAAAGCGCAGAAGCTGCAAAAGGCTGGTCAGCAGCGCCGCCACATATGTCAGCGCCGCCGCCCGAAGAACCTTCGCCGCGCCGCGCTGCTCATCCTCGTCCAGAAGCCCGGACGTCTCAATGGTCTCCAGCGCCCGGTGGGAGGCGTTGAACTCCACCGGCAGCGTCACAAGCTGAAAGAACGTGGTGAAGCCAAACAGGACGATGCCAGCCAGAAACAGCGTCTGGCTGTAAAGCAGCAGCCCGATAAACAGCAGGATATAGGAAAAGCGGGAGCCAATGTTGGTAGCCGGGATGATGGCGGTGCGCAGCCGGACCGGACCGTAGCCCTCGGCGTACTGCACTGCGTGCCCCGCCTCGTGGCAGGCCACGCCCACCGCCGCCACCGTCGCCTCGTTATAGACGCCCTCGGAGAGGTAGATGGTGTTGTCCCGGGGATCGTAGTGGTCCGTGAGACGCCCGCGGGTGGGCCGGATCGCCACGCCGCCGACGCCGTTGGCCCGCAGGACCGCCTCCGCGGCCTGCGCGCCGGTCATCCGGCGGCGGTTCGTCTCCCGGCTGTACCGCCGGAAGCTGCCGGATACCTGCATCTGCGCGTACAGCGACAGGATGAACACCGGCAGCAGCAGCACCCAGTAAAGGTTCTCCGCGAAGAAGTAAGCGTAATTGTGATCCATTCAAAGATCCCCCGTTTCAAAGCTGGATGGGATGCCCGCGCAGATAGTCCGCGGCGGCCATCCGCTTGCCGCCGACCGCCTGTATCTCTGTAAGGCAAAGGACCTTGCCATCGCCGCAGGCAACGGCGATTCCGTGCTTATCGGCGGACAGGACCGTACCCGGCTTTGCGTCGGTATCCGCGCCGGTCTCCACCGAGCGGAACACCTTCATCGGCTCGCCGGTGATGGCGTCGGTGGACGCGGCGGGCCACGGGATCAGGCCCCGGATCTGGCAGTTGACGGCGTGGGCGCTGCGGCTCCAGTCGATGGGCGACAGCTCCCGGGACAGCATCGGCGCATAGGTAAAGGCCGACTCGTCCTGCGGCGTGCGGACGGCGGTCCCGTCCGCCAGCGCCTGCACCGCACCGGAGAGCGCCTGTGCACCCAGCTCCGCCAGCCGCGCGAACAGCGCCGGAGCGTCCTCGTCCGGCCCAATGGGCGTTTTCACCTGCGCGATCACGTCTCCCGCGTCCAGCGCGGCGGTCATATACATGATGGAAACGCCCGTTTCCGTCTCCCCGTTCAGAATGGCCCAGTTGATGGGCGCCGCGCCCCGGTACTTGGGCAGTAGGGACGAGTGGACGTTGATGGAGCCGTATTTCGGATAATTCAAAAGCTCCTCCGGCAGCAGCTTTCCATAGGCCGCCACCACGATCAGCTCCGGCGCAAGACGCTCCACAATGCCCATCGCCTCGCCGTCCCGTGCCTTGAGCGGCTGGAAAACCGGCAGATCGTGTGCGAGGGCATATTCCTTTACAGGCGTTGGAATGAGCTTCATGCCCCGATTTTTAGGCTTGTCCGGCTGGGTGATGACGCCGCAGACCTCGTGCCCGTCCTCCACCAGCCGCCGCAGGGATGCCACGGCGAACTCCGGGGTCCCCATAAACAAAATGCGCATGGGCTTACTCCCTTTCCTCGTCCCCGGCGGCCTCCGCCTGCTCCGCGTTCAGATAATCCTCCAGCTCCTCGTCGGAGAGGAAGTGGTCGATGTGCTCGGAGAACAGGTGGCCGTCCAGATGCTCGATCTCGTGGCAGAACGCCCGGGCGGTCAGGCCCTCGCCCTCCGCCTCGAACCAGTCGCCGTTCCGGTCCTGCGCCCGGACCCGCACCACGTTGGGCCGGGTGACGATGCCCCATTTTCCGGGCAGGCTCAGGCAGCCCTCCAGCCCAGTCTGGGTGCCGCTCTCGGCAATGATCTCCGGGTTGATGAGTTCGATATATTCCTCAGAGTCCTCGTCCAGCACCAGACACACCCGGCGCAGAACGCCCACCTGCGGCGCGGCCAGACCGGCGCCGTTGGCGTCCGCCAGCGTCTCGGCCATGTCGTCGAGCAGCAGGTGCAGGTGGCGGTTGAACTCCGTCACCGGGCGGCATTTTTTCAGCAGGCACTCGTCGCCCACTTCTACGATCTTTCTCAAAGCCATGCTTTTGACCTCCCAATCGAAATTGCAGTCATTCCATCGCGTTGCAGTCCGCGAACAGGTTCAGTCCCCGGTTTTCGCCGCACCGGCCAAACTCCCGCAGCAGCCACGCGATCCGGTCCCGGGTGGGCCGGTCGTTTTTCCCGCACAGGAACACCCGATACCGATACCGGTTGTTGACCTTCAGCACCGGCGCGGGCGCGGGGCCGAGGATCTCTGGCTGGGAACCCCGGACGGCCTCGTCCGCCATCAGCTCCCGCAGCCGGTCCCGCACGGCGGCGGCGGCCCGCAGGACCGCGCCCTCGTCTCCGCCGGAGACGGTCAGCGTGAACAGGTCCGCAAACGGCGGATAGCGCCGGACGCGCCGCAGGGCGATCTCGCTCTCGTAGAACCGTTCGTAATCCTGCTGCGCGGCGCTCTGGATCACCTCGTTGGCGGGCGTGTAGGTCTGGATGACCGCGCGGCCCTGCTTCCCGCCCCGGCCGGCCCGGCCCACCACCTGCGTCAGCAGGCTGAACGTCCGCTCGGCGGCGCGGTAATTGTCCACGTACAGCGACGAGTCGGCGCTCAGAACGCCTACCAGCGTCACATTTTCAAAATCCAACCCCTTGGCCACCATCTGTGTCCCCAGAAGAATGGGGATCTTCTCCCGCTCGAACCGGGTCAGGAGCCGCTCGTGGCCGCCGGAGGCGGTGTCCGCGTCCATGCGCAGAACGCCCGCGTCCGGGAGCAGGTCCCGCAGCTCCTCCTCCACCCGCTGGGTCCCCGCGCCGATGTGCTTCATGATCCCGCCGCACTCCGGGCAGGCGTTCCCGGCCCGTTCGGAATGGCCGCAGTAATGGCACATCAGCCGCCCGTTGGCGGAGTGGTAGGTCATGGCCACGCTGCACCGCGGGCAGGTGGGGACGTATCCGCACTCGCCGCACAGCAGCATCCGGCTGTTGCCCCGGCGGTTGAGGAACAGGATGCTCTGTTCGCCCCGGGCCAGATTTTCCTCCAGCTCCCGGCGCAGCAGCCCGCTGACCGCGCCGGAGTTCCCGGCCCGGATCTCCTGCCGCATATCCACGATCTCCGTCCGCGGCAGCGCCTGTTCATTGTAGCGGCGGCGCAGCAGCTCGCAGTGGCAGCGGCCCTGCCGCGCGTTCCACGCGGTTTCCACCGTGGGTGTCGCGGAGCCGAGGACCAGCACCGCTCCGGACTGGGCGCAGCGGAATTTGGCGATGTCGCGGGTGTGGTAGCGGGGTGCGTTTTCCGACTGATAGCTCCCCTCCTGCTCCTCGTCCATGATGATAAGACCCAGCTGCTGCACCGGGGCGAACACCGCGGAGCGGGTCCCCAGTATCAGACGCGCCTCGCCCCGGCGGATGCGCTTCCACTGGTCGTATCGCTCCGTCATGCGCAGCGAGCTGTGCAGCATGGCAACCTCCGTGCCGAAGCAGGCGGAGAAGCGCTCCATCATCTGCGGCGTCAGCACGATCTCCGGCACCAGCACGATGACGGACCTGCCGCTGCGCAGGACCTCCTGCGCAAGGCGGAGGTAGACCTGCGTCTTGCCGCTGCCGGTGACGCCCTGCAAAAGCACGGCCTCCGGCCCTCCGCTGCGCGTCAGCTCCAGAATGTGCTGGAAGGCGGTCTCCTGCTCGCTGTTCAGCGCGGCGGGCGGAACGATCTGAGTCGAAGCCGGCTGCGGCACGCGCAGCGCTTCTTCCTCTGAAAACGCCACAATACCGGACTTCTCCAGCCCCTTGAGGGTCCGGACGGAAGCTCCGGTAAAATAGCAGATATCCTGGACCGACGCGCGGCCGGTGGCCGCCAGCAGGCGGACCGCCTCATAGCGCATCGGCGCAGATTTTTTTCGCGGTTCCACCAGAGCCAGCGCCTCGGCCGGGTCCATGGTCAGCTCCGCCATGCGGCGCGTCTTGTCCCCCACCCGCCGGGCGGCGGAGATGTCCGAGGTCAGAACGCCCTTTCTGCACAGCGCGCGCAGGACCGGCTCCGCGTCATTGCACCCGGTCCTCAGCGCAGAAAGCTCCGCGCTGCCGCCCGCGGCGAACAGCGCGTCCAGCACGGCGTCCGCCCCCCGCACCCCTCCGGCCTGTGCGCCCGCGGCGGCGCGGTCCAGTTCCGGGAGGACGGAGAAGATCTCCTTCATCTGATACCACAGTCCGGCTGGCAGGATGGTCTTTACGGCCTCGTACATCGTGCAGAAGTACCGCTGCCGCATCCACAGGGCCAGCGAGATCCCCCAGCGGTCCAGCACCGGGCTGTCGTCCAGCACGGACAGGAGCACCTTGACGCCGGGACGCTTCGGCCCGGTCTCACGGGCGAGGATCACGCCCTCGCTGCTGCGGTTCCCACGGCCGAATGGGACCATCACCCGCGTCCCCGCCAGCGCCTTGCCATCCAGCGGCTCCGGGATCAGGTAATCATAGGGCTTGTCGATGGAATAGGTTGCCGCAGCGACGGCCACCTTTGCGATCTGCGCCTGCTCCATCCGCGTCCTCCCCGCGCCGGCTTACTGCTGCTCCAGCGGGACGTTGTCCTCCTCAATGGTCAGGTCCATGCTCCGGGCATCCAGCTTCCCGTCGGCCACCTCCTGAATGGCGAGGGTGACGGGCTTTTCGTCCAGCGGCTCGCCGATCTCCTCGGCGGACTCAGAGATCTGCCGGGCGCGGCGGGCCACCACGTTCACCAGCATATAGCGGTTGGGGATGTAGCTGTTGAGCTTGCTCATGGCGGGATAGATCATGCCCTTTTTCACGTTCTGAATGCTTTCCATAGAAAAAACCTCCCTGCGCGGTCATCCGCGCTGATACACAATTTATTTGCCGCTGATGATCTCCATGCGTTCGCTGGGCTTGCAGTGCTCGGCGGTCAGGATGGCGTCCAGCTCGCCCACGGCGTTCTCCACTGTGTCGTTGATCACGAAATAGTCGTAGGTATGGGCCGTCTGGAACTCCACCTTGGCCCGCAGGAGCCGCTTCTGCACCTTTTCCGGCGAGTCGGTCCCCCGCTCGGTCAGCCGCCGCTCCAGCTCCGCCCAGGAGGGCGGCGCGATGAAGATGCGCACAGTGTCCGGCCGCTTGTCGCAGACCTGAAGCGCGCCCTGGATCTCAATGTCCAGGATCACGTCCCGGCCGGCGTCCATGGCCTCGTCCACGTACTTCTTCGGCGTTCCGTAGAAATTTCCCACGTACTCGGCGTACTCCAGAAACGCGTCCTCCGCAATACGGCTGCGGAACGCGTCCACATCCATGAAATGATAATGGACACCGTCGATCTCTCCCACGCGGGGCGGGCGCGTCGTGGCGGAAACGGAAAAGTACAGGTTGGGCCGCTTTTCCAGCAGCGCCTTCAAGACCGTGCTCTTTCCCACGCCGGACGGGCCCGACACGATAAATGTTCTTCCCTTCTGCATTCTATTCTTCCTCTTTCTCTCCGATCTCAGTCCCCAGCCGTCCCGCCAGCTTCTCTACCGGCAGCGCGGAGAGGACCACATGGTCGCTGTCCATGATAAAAATGGAGGCGGTCTTGCGGCCGTAGGTCGCGTCGATCAGCATCCCCCGTTCACGGGATTCCTGCACCAGCCGCTTCACCGGCGCGGAGTCCGGACTGACCACCGCCACCATCCGCTCCGCGGACAGCAGGCTCCCAAAGCCGATATTGATGAACTTCACCGGCTCACTCCACGTTCTGGACCTGCTCGCGGATCTTCTCGACCTCCGCCTTCAGGTTCACCGCCACCTGCGCAATGGACACGTCGCAGCACTTGGAGGCGATGGTGTTGGACTCGCGGTTGACCTCCTGAATGAGGAAGTCCATCTTCCGGCCCATCGGCTCGTCGGCCTCCAGCATCCCGCGGAGCTGCGCCACATGGCTGCGCAGGCGCACCGTCTCCTCGTCCACAGCCACCTTGTCGCCGTAGATGGCGGCCTCGGTCAAAATGCGCTGGGGATCGACGGACGCGCCCTGAAGGACCTCCTCCATCCGGGCGGTCAGCTTCCGGCGGTACTCCGCCACCGTCTCCGGCGAGCGGGCCTCCACCTTGGCGGTCAGCGTCTCGATGGTGGTCAGCCGTCCGCCGATGTCCGCGGCCAGCTTTTCGCCCTCCACCGCGCGCATGGCGTTGAACGCGGCCAGCGCCTCGTCCAGCACCGTGCAGATATCCGCGCCCAGCGCGTCCAGATCCTCCTCCGCCTTGGTCACGGTCAGTACGTCGGGAAAGCGCGCCAGCGTCTCCGGCGTCAGCTTTGCCTCCGTGCCGCAGATCTCCGCCAGCTCCCGCAGGGCGGCGGCGTACCCCTCGGCAAGGCTGCGGTCCACCACGATCTTGGCGGTGTCCGCCCCCGTGGAGTCAATGGTGAACAGGACATCCACTTTACCGCGGGAAACGGCCTGCTGCACGTGCTTGCGCACGGCGTCCTCCGCAAAGGCATACGCCCGGGGCAGCTTCACCGCGCAGTCCAGATACCGGTTGTTGACGGCCCGGACCTCCACCGTGATGTCCCGTTTTCCCAGCGTCTGTCGCGCCCGGCCATAGCCGGTCATGCTCTTGATCAACTCAGATCCCTCCCTGTAATTTGCGTTCCGTCACAGGCAGCGGAAGCCGAACAGCCCGCAGCCGTTGCACAGAAGATACGTGCAGCAAAGCTGCTGGCATAGACTCCCGCTCCCGCACAGCTCCGTGCCGAACACGCCGTCCGGGCTGTATGCCGAGCGGCCCGCCGCATCCATGAATTCCAGCGCCTGTCGGTATTCTCGATTGCCCGGGTCCATCTGCACCGCCGTCTCGTAGTACCGCCGCGCCTCGTCCAGCCAGCCCCGGCGGTAGCAGACCGCGCCGCGCAGGAAATTCCACTCCGCGTTGTGGTCGGCGTAGTTGGCCAGCAGGGCCTCCGCCCGGCTCAGATCGCCGGAATTGATGGCGATGCGCACCTGCTGAAGCACGGAGCTGCCGGACTGCTGGGCCGAGCCGCCCCCGCCGTAGCCATACCCATAGCCGCCGGAGTAATTCCCGGAGTAGCCTCCGGAATAGCCGCCGTAGCCCGCGGAGGAGGACGACTGCCCGCCGCCCCGGCTGCTGCCGCGCATCTTATTGATCTGCTCGTAGGCGGCGTTGATCTCCTTCATCTTCTCCTGCGCCAGATCCGCCAGCGGATTGTCGTGGTAGTTGTCCGGGTGGTATTTCCGCGCCAGAGCCAGATATGCTTTTTTGACTTCCGCATCCGTGGCGGACTCCGAAACGCCAAGTACCTGATAGGGATCGTTCATGTGGTCTCCTCAACTCTTCTGTCTTTCTTTTGCGGGCGTCCCGCCCGGTAGGTCCCGGAAAGCACCGCCTTTGCGGTCTGGAACAGGCCGGAATAGACCGTTCGCTCCAGAATCGCGGACCAGCAGCCGAAATCCCACAGCTCATAGGCCGTGGCCAGCAGGCGAACGGAGTGGTCCGCCGTTGCGGTAAAGGCCGCGCGGCTCTCCGGCGTCCATTGGCCGTCCGTCAGTCCGTAACGGTAGATCAGCGGATTGTAGTTCCCGCTCTCGGCGTCCCGCTTCAGGTCGTCCGCCGCGTCCATCAGATAGACCCACCGGCCGAGATGGTACAGCATCTGGCCCAGCACGCGCCGCTGGACCGCGTCCGCCGCCTCGTCCGCCGCGGCGGCGAGGATCTGCGCGAAGGCATCCGCCGGCTCGTCCAGCGATGGAGCCTTCGCCTGCTCCAGCTCCGCCAGCCGCGCGAGCTGACGGCGCGTCACCCGGTCAAATTCCGGCCTTGCGGCGGCGGCCCGCCGGTAGCTCCGTTCCAGCACCCGCGACGCGGCGCGGTACTTCAGTCCCTTGCGGAAGCCGTGGTCGGCCACGCCGTCCCGCGCCTGCCAGTAGGCAAGGATCACGCTCTCGTCCGCCGCCAGCTCCATGGCCGCGTTCCCCTCGCAGAAGGTCCGCTTTTTCGCCGGGCTTGCCACGCACCGGGCGCAGCGCTGCGCCGGTTCCTCCGGCGCGGAGAGCAGGATGGCGAGATAGGTGAAATCGTAATTCAGGATGAACCGGGCCGGAAGCCCGCACCGGCGGCGCAGCGTGTGGCACAGGCCGCAGTACATCCGGCGGAACCGCTCCCGTTCCTCCTCGGTCAGCTGATCCAGCGGCGGGCGCACATATCCGAACACGGTCAGTCAGAACAGCCGGACGATGTTGAAGTCCAGCCCGCCCCGCCGCCGCAGGCGGCGGTCATAGAGCACCGCGGGGATCAGCCCCAGCACAAAGGCGAGGACTGCCGCCGTATACTGCCCGCCTACGCCGAAAAAGGCTCCGGCGATGAAGTATCCGAGAAGGAACAGCACCACGGGGACCATATAGACCAGCGCGATGATGCCCAGCATGTTTTTTGTGCTGCTCTCCACCACCACCTTCTGGCCCGGCTTCGCCCCGATGGAGTTCTTCGCCCGGGCGTAGACCGGCGCGCCGCTCACGCCGCACCCCGCGCACTCCGAGCAGTCGTGCCCGCAGGCGGTCTGGCGGGCCACGGCGATCTGCGCGTGATCCGCGTCCAGTAGTTTTTCAATGGTTGCGATCTGTGTCATGATTACGCTCCTGTATTTCTTACCCAGCCGGCTGCGGATCTGCCGCGTCTTCGTGAGGCCCGTCCGGCTCGCCGGTATCCTCAGTGATGGTCACGCGGACCTGATACTCTCCCAAAACGCCCACATCCGCGCCGGAAATCTCCACGCGGGCGGGGACCGTGTAGCTTCCGCTGGCGTCGTTCACGTCCGTCAGGTCCGCCACCACTACCACGTTCTCCGGCGTGACGGACTCCACGTCCGCCGCCGTTCCCCGCAGGGAGACCGGAAGCTCTGTGGTCAGTACATTCACAGTCTTCCCGTCCGGCACGTTTTCACACGCGAAATTCACCGCGTTGACGGATGCGGAGGTCATATCCTTAAAGCGGATGGTCATGGTCGCCCGGGTCACGCCGCTGAGATTCTCACAGCCCTCCGGCAGCATGATGGGATAGCGGTACGTGGCGGCGCCCGTCAGGTCGGCCAGCTCCAGCGTATCCAGCGTGATGGAGTCCACATTTTTCAGGATCTCAGCCGCGCCGGACACCGTGACGCTGGACGGGGTGATGGTATACTCGAGATTCGTCTTGCGCGCGCCGGCCGACTCCACGAAGTTCACCAGAAGCGGAAGCTCCTTCTCCACGTTCACCGGCAGCGTCACCTGCACCTGCTCCACCGTCGCGTGGAGGTTTTTCCGGTCCTCAATAAGCTGGTCGTCGGCATCGTAGAGCTGATAGTCCAGCGCCTGCGAGACCGTTTCCGACGCGTTGTCCACCGACAGCGTCACCTTGGCATAGGCCACCCGGTCCACTTCCTCCTGCACGCCGCGGATCTCCAGCGTTCCGGGCTGGAGCTGGACCTCTCCGGCAATATAGCCGTCGGCCACCGTGCCAACCAGCGCGCAGCGGACGTCCACATCCCGGCTGTACAGCTCACCGATCTCCGCCCGCGCCATATAGGAGCTGGCGTTGAGGATGGTGATGGAGTTGCGGGTGATGCCGTTGGGATAGTAGATGGTGTAGCTGACACTGTGCTCCCCGGTGGAGGTGATGTCGGACAGGTCAGCCTGAATGCGGATCTTGCTGGGGTCCAGCCGGGCCAGCACACGGCGGCGGGCGCGGATCTCCAGCGTGATGGTCTGCTCGCTCTCCGGCAGGAGCATCAGCCCCCGGTCGGCCAGCGTGTCCTCCCGGACGTATTCAATGGGGATGTCACTGAGGATCTTTGTTTTTTCACTGCCCTCCGGATTGTCCGCGCTGTCCACGTACATCCAAACGGCGCAGGCGATCAGAATGGAAAGGACAATGTGCAGGATCTTCCGCCGGTTCCATCTGGAATTACTGCTCTCCATCGCTGCCGCCTCCTTCCTTCCGGGCGCGCAGGAAGGCGAACAGCCCCGGCCTGCGCTCCGCCGGCTCCCGCTCCTGCGGCAAAAGCTCGTTGCGCAGGATGTTTTCCAGCGTCTCGGCGATCAGGTGCCGCTTGAGCATCCCGCCGATGGCCACGGAGATGGAGCCGGTCTCCTCGGAGACGATCACCACCACGGCGTCGGAATTTTCGCTCATGCCGATGCCCGCCCGATGGCGCATCCCGAGATCCCGGGAGAGATTCACGTTCTTGCTCAGCGGAAGCATACAGCCCGCGCCCAGAACCCGCCCCTTGCGGACGATCACAGCGCCGTCGTGCATGGGCGCCTTGACGAAAAAGATGTTTTTAAGAAGCTCGTTGGAAACGTCCGCGTTCAGAACGGTGCCGCTGCGCACCATGTCGTCCAGCAGGATCTCCCGCTCGAACACGATCAGCGCGCCGGTGCGGGATTTGGACATCTCCGTGCAGGCCAGGACCGTCTGGCCGATCATGCGCTCCAGCGTGCTCTCCGTCTCCGTCCGGGTAAAAAACAGGGCCAGACGGCGGCTGCCCACCTGCTCGAGCACGCGCCGGATCTCCGGCTGAAACAGGATGATGAGCGCCAGAACGCCCCATTCCACCATCCGGCCCATGATGTAGCTGATGCCGTTGAGGTGGAAGATCGTCGAGAGCCACAGCACCGCCAGAAAGATCAAAACGCCCTTGAGCAGGTTCGCCACCCGCGAGGTCTTGACAAAATTCAGCAGCTTGTACAAAACGATGGCCATGAGCAGGATATCCAGAATATCCGTGACTTCGATCGTCATCAGATACCGGACGATCTCGCCCATCAGGACCGAGAGCCTTGCGCTCACAGTAGCATCAGCTTCCTTCCCGGTTCCGGCGATGCCCCGGCCGCGCCGCTGTCCGCGCCGCGCAGAGAAACGCCCAAATTACAAGAATGCTTACATTATATAAAAAATACAGAGAGATTGCAAGGTAAACAACGCCAAAATTCATAGTATGTTCACCGGTCTCCGGCCCCGCTGGCAAATGCGGGGCCGGGGTCCCCGCGTCCGTCCCTCTCCGGGCCGCGGAGGCCCCGGTCTTTCACGCCGTCCGTCCCCGGAGCGCCTCCGGCAGGACTGCCAGAAACCGGTCCACCTCCTCCGGCGTGTTGAACGCGGAAAAGCTGAGCCGGACCGTGCCGCTGTCCAGCGTCCCGGCGGTACGGTGCGCCAGCGGCGCGCAGTGCATCCCCGCCCGGACGGCCACGCCCGCCTCAGCCAGCGCGTTGCCCACCAGCTCCGCGTCCTGCCCCTCCGGGACGAAGCTGAGAACGCCCGTCTGGGCGAACAGGTCCCGCCGGGCGCAGACGCTGACGCCGGGAATGCTCCGCAGGCCCTCCGATGCGCGCAGCGCCAGCTTCCGCTCGTGCAGGCAGATCTGCTCCAGCCCCCGTTCCCGTACGAATCGGACCCCGGCCAGCAGTCCGGCGATGCCGGGGACATTGTGGGTCCCGGCCTCCAGCCGGTCCGGCAGGAAGTCCGGCATTTCCTGCTGGATGGAGACGCTGCCGGTCCCACCCTCGATGAGCGGAGCCGTCTCGGCCCGCCCGCAGCAGAGCAGAACGCCGGTCCCCTGCGGGCCGTAAAGCCCCTTGTGGCCGGGCATGGCGATGAACGCCGCGCCCAGCGCCGTCATATCCAGCGGCAGGACGCCGGCGGACTGGGACGCGTCCACGATCAGAGGAACGCCCCGCTCCCGGCACAGCGCCGCCACCTGCTCTATCGGCTGCACCGCGCCGAACACGTTGGAAACGTGGGTGCAGATCACGGCGTCCACATCCGGCGTGATGGCCTTGTCAAAGGCCGCCGCCGTCATGTCCGGCTCAAACAGCGGCGCGGCGGCGACCCGGATGTCCGCGCCCAGCGCCGCCAGCGGGCGGGTCACGGCGTTGTGCTCATACCCGGAGATCACCGCTCTTCCGCCGTATGGGACCAGACTTTTGATGGCAAGATTCAGCCCGTGGGTGGCGTTCATGGTGAATACCACCTGCTCCGGCTCCGGCACGTGAAACAGCTCCGCCAGCTCCGTGCGACAGTCCAGCAGCATCTGCGCCGCGCGCATGGCCGCCGGATACCCGCCCCGGCCGGGGGAGCTCATCTCCCGCAGGGCCGTCTCCATCGCGCGGCCCACCGTCTCCGGCTTTTGAAAGCTGGTGGCCGCGCTGTCCAGATAGATCATGGTCAACCTCCTCGAAAAAACTCAGATGCCGCGCAGCCCGGCGGCACAGCCGCCGGGCCTTGCTCAAAGGGAAAGCTCCCGATACGTTCCATTCTGGAGCTGATACAGCCGCATGGGGTCCAGCCCCGCGCCGCGCAGGATCGCCAGCGCGGGACGCAGCGCGCCGCCGCTCAGCTCCACGGCGTAGGCGCAGCCCCGGTCGCTCAGCTCCCGGGGCGCGCGGAAGATGCGCGTCCGGATACCCGCCCCGGCCAGCGCCTTTTCCATCCGCTGCGCGTAGGTCACAGAGCGGGCGATGATCCAATATTGTTCCACGGACACTCCTCCTCTCCCGCCAGCTTATGCGCCGCCGGGCAAAGCGTGCGTCCCAGTGCGGCCCCTTTCTCCGGCGGAGGACGCGGAAAGGCCCGCGGGGCAGGCGTCCCGCGGGCCGAAGCTCTCTATTCCTTTTCCAGAAGCGCCGTGGCCAGAGCCGCCATGCCGGAGCCGTCTCCGGTGAAGCCAAGCCCCTCCTCCGTGGTGGCCTTGACGTTGACCTGTTCCACGCCGATCCCCATGGCCGCGGCCAGATTTTCCTCCATCTGACGCCGGTAGGGCGCGATCTTCGGCCGCTGAGCGATCAGCGCCGCGTCCACGTTCACCACCGCGAAGCCGCGGCGGCGCAGAAGCGCCGTCACCTCCCGCAGCAGGCCGAGACTGTCCGCCCCGGCGTACCGGGGGTCCGTGTCGGGAAAGAGCTTTCCGATGTCCCCCAGCTTGGCCGCGCCGGCCAGCGCGTCCATCACCGCGTGGGTCAGCACGTCCGCGTCGGAATGGCCCAGCAGGCCCTTTTCCCACGGAACGTCTACCCCGCCCAGAATTAGCTTCCGGCCCTCCACCAGCCGGTGAACGTCATAGCCCTGTCCGATCCGCAGCGGCGTCATATGCTTTCCTCCCGTCTGCGCAGGATCGCCTCCGCGAGGACCAGATCCAGCGGCGTGGTGATCTTCAGATTCTCCTCGTCTCCGTCCGTCAGGTACACGGTCTTACCCAGCCGCTCCACCGCGGAGCAGTCGTCCGTGAGCGCCGCGCCGGACTCCAGCGCGGACTGGAGCGCCGCCTTCAAAAGGCTGGCCTCGAACACCTGCGGCGTCTGCACCGCCCGCAGCGCGGCGCGGTCCAGCGTCTGCGTCACCTGCCCGTCCTGCGCGGTCTTGATCGTGTCCTTGACCGGGACCGCCGGCGCGGCCGCACCGCAGGCCGCGGCCTTTTCCACCACGCGGTCGATCAGCTCCGGCGTCACCAGCGGCCGCGCGCCGTCCTGAACAGCCAGCAGCTCCGTCCGTTCGTCCGCCTCCAGCGATGCCAGCAGCACGGAGTGCTCCCGGTTCTCGCCGCCCCGAACCACCTTTGCGCACTTGCTGATCCCGTAAGTACGGCAAAGCTCGGAAAACGGAAGGATATCCGCCTCCCGCGCGGCCACCACGATGGCGTCCACCCGCTGCGCCCGCTGGAGCGCCATCAGCGTCCGGGCAAGGACCGGCGTGCCGTCCAGCGGCTCGAGCAGCTTGTTGATCCCCTCCCCCATCCGGGAGGAGCTTCCCGCCGCGGCGACGACCGCAGTGCAGTACGGACGCCGCGCGTCCCTGAGACGATGAAAAAGGCCCATGCCGTTCTCCTTTCCTGCGCGCGGTCCGCGCCCGTTCCAGCGGAGTGCGCTCCGCTGCTTACGATTCATTATAGCACGCCCGGCCTGCCCGCACAACCCTGCGCGGCCGCCGGATACCGACGAAAAAGGACCGTCCCCCGCGTACCCGCGGGAGACGGCCCGAACAGCTTGCAATTACTTCTTGTTGGAACGGCGCCAGATGTGCATCTTCTCCGCCTCGGCGATCAGCTCGTCGCGGAACTGAGGATGGGCGATGTTGATGATGGACTCCGCCCGCTGCCAGGTGGTCATGCCCTTCACGTTCACCTTGCCATACTCCGTCACGAGGTAGTGCAGGTTCGCGCGGGTGGCGGTGACGATGGAGCCTTCCAGCAGCGTGGGACGGATGCGGGACTTCAGCTCACCGGTCTTCTTGTCTTTGAACGCGGAGGAGCAGCAGATGAAGCTCTTGCCGCCCTTGGAGAGGTACGCGCCCATCACGAAATCCAGCTGGCCGCCCGCACCGGAGATGTGGTTGGTGCCGGAGGATTCGGAGGAGACCTGACCGAACAGGTCGATATCCACCGCGCCGTTGATGGAGATGAAGTTGGGGATCTGAGAGACGCGGGTCACGTCGTTGACATAATCCACCGGAGCGGCCATGCACTCGGGGTTGCCGTCCAGGAAGTCATACAGCTTCCGGGTGCCGGCGGCAAAGGCATAGGTCTGGCGGCCCTTGTCAAAGGGCTTGTGGACGCCGGTGATTTTGCCGGCCTTGGCCATGTCCACGAACGCGTCCACGTACATCTCGGTGTGAACGCCCAGATCCTTCAGGTCGGACTCGGCGATCATCTTGCCCACCGCGCCCGGCATCGCGCCGATGCCCAGCTGGAGGCAGGCGCCGTCGGGGATCTCCTCCATGACCAGCTTTGCGACGGCAATGTCGATGTCGCTGGGGTTGACGGGGCCGCCCATTTCCTCCAGCGGCTTGTTGTCGCCCTCGACGATCATGCTCACGTCGTCGATATGTACGCAGTTTTCAAACCCGCCGAAGCAGTACGGCATGGCGGTATTGACCTCCACGATAATGCACTTCGCCCGCTCGCAGGCGGCCTTCAGGTGCGTGCCGTTGGGGCCGAAGTTGAACCAGCCGTGGTTGTCCATGGGCGCGACCTGAAGCATCAGAACGTCGATGTCCTCCAGATTCTCGCGGTAATAGCGGGGCAGCTCGGAATAGCGGATGGGGGTGTAGAACGCCAGCCCCTCCTTAATCATCTTCCGCTCGATGCCGCTCATGTGCCAGGAGTTCCATGTGAAATGATCTGCCGCATTGGGAATATCCGCAATGGCGGGCCGGTGCGTCAGAATGCCGCCGCGGACTTTCACGTCGGTCAGCTCGCCCATGCGGCGGGCCAGCGCCTTATCCAGCACGTCCGGCGAGCAGACGCACCAGCCGTAATCCACCCAGTCGCCGGATTTGACGACCTTCACGGCCTCGTCCGCCGTGGTCAGCTTCTGCTTATAGATCTCCTGATAGCTCATGATGAGAAGTTCCTCCCTTTTTCCGATATCCGTGCGCAGGCTTTAAAGATTGTCAATATTGTAACATATCAAATTCAGAAATGCAATCCATTCTGTGAAACCTGCGGTCATGTTTCGCCACTCGTTGTCAGACAACGTGATGCGTGGGCAGAGTTCGCAAAAATGTCGAAATTCCGGGATTTTTTGGCCCGATAACGCAAAAGAAACGGTGTGAAACGCGCCGCTCTCCTCGCTGCAGCGGAAAATATCCGCTATAATTTCGGCATTTTGACGAAGCCTTTTTTTCCCACCGTGGAAGAAAAAGCGCCGGAAACGCATCGGCGTTTCCGGCGCTCGGTTTTTTTGTCTGCGAGTGCTTCTTACTCCGCGTCGGCGGGAGCTTCCTCCTCGGCGGCGGGCGTCAGCAGCGCGCGGATGGACAGGGAGATCTTCTTCTTCTCCTCGTCCACGGCGATAATCTCAGCGTCCACTTCCTGACCCTCGCTGAGCACGTCGCTCGGCTTCTCAATGCGCCGGTCGGCAATCTGGGAGATGTGGATCAGGCCGTCCACGCCGGGAACGACCTCGGCAAACGCGCCGAAGGTCATCAGCTTGACGATGCGGACCTTGGCCACGTCGCCCACGTGATACTTGCTCATGAACACGTCCCAAGGATTGATGCTGCGGTCCTTCACGCCCAGAGAGATCTTGCGCTTCTCGGGATCGTAGGAAATGACATAGACCTCCAGCGTGTCGCCGACCTTGCAGACCTCGGAGGGAGTCTTGATGCGGCTCCAGCTCAGCTCGGAGATATGTACCATGCCGTCCACGCCGCCGATGTCCACAAACACGCCGTAAGCGGTCATGGACTTAACGGTGCCGGTGTAGTGCTTGCCGACTTCGATGTTGTTCCAGATCTCGTCCTGCGCGGCCTTGCGGGCCTCGTCCGTCACGGAACGGATGGAGCCGACCACGCGGCGGCGGGCACGGTTGACCTCGGTGATGCGCAGCTGGACCTTGGACTTGACCATGGTGGACAGGTCCGCGCCGCGGGGCATACCGCTCTGGGACGCGGGAACGAACACGCGCACACCCTTGACGGAGACAACGATGCCGCCCTTGTTGACCTCAGTGACGACGCCCTCCATGATGGTCTTATCCTCGACGGCCTGCTCAATGTTCTCCCAGACCTTCACGGTGTCCAGACGCTTCTTGCTCAACTCGGCATAGCCCTCCACGTCGTTGACGCGGACAATGTACGCCTCGATCTCATCGCCGACCTTGACGATGTCCTCCGGCTTGGCGTTGGGATCGTCGCTCAGCTCGCTGGCCTTGATATACGCGGCCTGCTTTGCGCCCACGTCCACCTGGACCTCAGTGGGGCCGACGGCCGTGACGATGCCGGTTACCTTTTCCCCTGTATTTAAAGTCTTGAAAGATTGATTCAGCAGTTCCTCGAAGGACTCCTCGCCGTTTTCAGCGGTCTTGATTTCTTCACTCATCGTTGCATATACCTCCTTAATGATGCCCGCAGGCGTAGAGGCGCCGGCCGTAAGACCTGCAACAGAGCAACCATTGAAAAAATCCGGCGAGAGCTCGTCCGCCCTTTCGATCTGAAGGACGCGCGGGCACCTCTCATTGCAAATTTCCGTCAAATGTTTGGTGTTGGCACTTCTACGGTCTCCCACCACAACCATCGCGTCCGCCTGTGCGGCGATTTCCGCCGCCTCAGACTGACGCCTATGCGTAGCATTGCATATTGTATCAAAGATTTTTACGTTTGTACACTGTTTTTTTAAGATTTTTACGGAAGTTTCAAAAAGTTCACGAATACAGGTGGTCTGCGCCGTCACTGTGATGGGGATCTCCCGCCGGGACGGGTCCTCCGCCAGCCACGCGGCGGCCTCCTCCGGCCCGCCGAAGATCAGCGGGTCGGCGCAGTAGCTGGCCACGGCGCGGATCTCTGGATGGTGCGGCTCGCCGATGATCGCGGCCCGGCGGCCCTCCCGCTCGGCCTGCGCGGCCAGCTTCTGGATGCGCAGCACGTTTGGACAGGCGGCGCTGACGCACCGCACGCCGCGGCTCTCCAGCTCCTCCACCACGTCCCGCCGCTCTCCGTGGGAGCGCAGCACCACCGTTTCGCCGCTGCGGATGTCCGCCGGGGACTCCGCCCGCCGGACGCCCAGCGCCTCCAGCTCCGCGATGACCTGCGCGTTGTGGATGAGGTCGCCCAGCATCACGCAGCCGCCGCGCTCCGCCGCCGTCTTTTTCGCCAGCTCCACCGCGCGCTCCACTCCATAGCAGAAGCCGGCGCTCTTGGCCAGAAGCACTCTCACAGCGGCTTCCCTCCCACGGCCTGACCGCCCAGCGCATACGCCGCGGCCAGCACGCCGTCCGCCGCCTTCTGGATCTCCTCTGCCGTGCCGTGGCGGCCGGTGATCTGGGGCTGATACGGCTCGCCGAAGATGATCCGCGTCCGATGGAACAGCTTTTTCTCGCCGTCCACAAACACGGGCACCAGCGTCGCCCCGGCCCGCACGCCGATCATCGCCACGCCGCCGTGGGCGTGGGCGGGAAGGCCGTCGGCGTATCCGACGCCGTTGCGGATGGTGGTCCCCTCCGGGAACATCAGCAGGTTGTCGCCGGACTTGATGGCCTGCAGCGCGGTCTTGACGGACTGGATGTCGCTCCCGCCGCGGTTGACGGGGAACGCCCCCACCTTGCGCAGGATCCAGCCCAGCACCGGATTGCGGAACAGTTCCTCCTTGGCCATGATGTGGAGCCGGTAATTGACCGGCAGCTTCAGCGCCACGAGGACGGGGTCCCAGTTGCTGGAGTGGTTGGGGCACAGGAGCGCACCGCTTTGTGGCAAACGTTCCAGCCCCTCCACCGTCACGGGGTGGAGGATGTCGGCGATCAGGCCGACCAGATAGTAAATGAACACGAAAAAGCGGTTCAGCGGCTTCATCTGATCCTGATTCATTTCAGCTTCTCTCCGATCACCCGCAGGAGCGCGTCCAGGCTCCCCTGAAAATCAAGCTGCGTGGTGTCCACCTCCACCGCGTCCTCGGCGCGGCGCAGCGGCGCGGCGGCGCGGTGCGTGTCATCCCAGTCCCGCTGGACGATCTCCCGCAGGACGGTTTCCTCCGGCTCCGGCGTTCCCCGCTGCTCCAGCTCCCGGCAGCGGCGTCTGGCCCGCTCCTGCGCCGAGGCCGTCAGGAAGATCTTCACGTCGGCCTCCGGCAAAACTACCGTGCCGATGTCCCGGCCGTCCATCACCACGCTGTTGGTCCGTGCCAGCTCCCGCTGCATATCCAGCAGGTACGCCCGCACGCCGGGGTGGGCCGAGACGGCGGAGGCATAGAGCGAGATCTCCGGCAGGCGGATCTCCTGCGACACGTCCTCCCCGTTCAGGAGCATATGCTGAAGCCCGTCGTCTCCGTACCGCAGCTCCACGTGCGTCTCCGGCAGGAGCGACAGCACCGCGGCCTCGTCCTTCGGGTCCGCGCCGGCGCGGCGGGCGGACAGACCGATGGTGCGGTAGATCGCGCCGGTGTCTACATATAAATATCCCTTTTCCCGGGCCAGCGCCCGGGCCAGCGTGCTTTTCCCCGCGCCGGACGGCCCGTCGATGGCGATGCTCACGTTTTTCATTGCGATGCTCCTTACTGTGTTCCGTTTTTCGCGGCGGCCTGCCCCGCCGCGCGGCCGGTAGCCCACGCGATCTGGAGGTTGAAGCCGCCGGTATATGCGTCCGTGTCGATCAGCTCTCCCGCAAAGTATAGTCCCTTTACGAGTTTTGACTCCATAGTGTTCGGGTCGATCTCCGACACCTTCACGCCCCCGGAGGTCACGATGGCGTCCGCCGCCGGGCGGGGGCCGGTGATCTCCACCGGGAAGTGCTTGAGGATCTGCGCCAGCGCCTGACGCTGCTCCCGGGTCAGGTCGTGGACCTTCTCCCGCTCCGGCACGCCGGAGAGCGCCACGACCACCGGAATGAGCTTCTGGGGCAGCAGATCGTCCAGCGCGTTGCGGAAATCGTGGTTGGCGTATTTCGCAAAGTCGGAGAGCAGCCGCCGGTCCAGCTGGGCCGCGTCCAGCGCCGGCTTCAGGTCGATCTCCAGCCGATAGGTCTTTTTGTCAAACCGGCGCATATGGGCGGAGGCGGACAGCACCAGCGGCCCGCTCACGCCGAAGTGGGTGAACAGCAGCTCGCCGAAGTCCGTATAGATCTTTTTCCCGCTCTCAAACACGCTCAACCCGACGTTCCGCAGGCTCAAGCCCTGGAGCTGTCCACAGGGGATCCCGGGCGCGACCACGCCCTCCAGCGGCACCAGCGAGCCGGACAGCGGCGTGACAGTGTGGCCCGCCTGCGCGGCCATGCGGTGTCCGTCGCCGGTGGAACCAGTAGCCGGGTAGGAAACGCCGCCGGTGGCGAGGATCACCGCCTCGGCGGGAAGCTCCCCCTCCTCCGTCTCCACGCCGGAGACGGCTCCGCCGTCGGTCCGCACGCCCAGCGCGCGGCGGCGCAGGACCGTGACGCGCAGCGTCCGCAGCCGCCGCTCCAGCGCGGCGCTGATGTCAAAGGATCGGTCGGACACGGGAAACACCCGGCCGCCCCGCTCCACCTTCAGCGGCACGCCCAGCCCCTTAAAAAAGGCCATGGCGTCCCGCCCGTCAAAGCGGGAAAAAGCGCTGTAAAGGAATTTTCCATTACGTGGAACATTGGCCAACAACCCAGCCATGTCGGAGTCGTTGGTGACGTTGCAGCGGCCCTTTCCGGTGATGTTCAGCTTTTTCCCCAGCCGCTCGTTCGGCTCCAGCAGCGTGACGGACGCGCCTCCCTCCGCCGCGGAAATGGCGGCCATCATTCCCGCCGCGCCGCCGCCGATCACCACGATCCGCTTACTCATCGTCGCTCTTTCCAAACACGCCGTAAGCGTCCCAGATGTCCTCCAACTCGGAGAACGTGGCGGACACGTCCTTGCCCAGCCGCAGGCCAAGCGCCACCAGCAGCGCGTTCACCATGGACAGCGGCGCCACCATGGAATCGACGAAGGAGATCATCTCGCTGGGCGCCAGCACCGACGCGCTGGCCATCTGCCCCAGCGGCGACAGCTCCGTGTCCGTGATGGCCAGAATGGTCGCGCCCCGGTCCTTGGCAAACTTCGCGGTGTTGATGGTCGCCCGGGAATACCGGGGAAAGCTGATGGCCAGCATCACGTCCCCGGGGCCGATGCGGAACATCTGCTCAAAGATCTCGCCCGCCGCGCTGGACTGCACCAGCGTCACGTTTTCCAGCAGCAGGTGCATGTAAAAGTTCAGGTACCCGGCCACATAGGCGGAGGAGCGCACGCCCAGAATGTAGATCTGGCGCGCCGCCACCAGCTCGTCCACCACCCGGTCGAACTCCTGCCGGTCGGCCCGGCTGGCGACGAGACGGAGCTTGTCGATGTCCGAGCGCATCACCGAGGAGAGCACGTCCTGCCCGCTGAGCATGCTGTCCGCGGCCTGAATGCGCTGGGTGGAGGTCAGGCGGCTGCGGATCATCTCCTGCAGCGCCCGCTGCATGTCCGGATAGCCCTGAAAGCCCAGCTCATAGGCAAAGCGGACCACCGTGGACTCGCTGACGCCTGACAGCTCGCCCAGCTTGCTGGCCGTCATAAAGGCGGCCTTGTCATAATTTTCCACAACGTAGGCGGCGATGCGTTTCTGTCCTTTGGAAAAGCCGCTCATGCCGGTCTCCAGAGTATATAAAATGCTCTTAGCCACGTTTCTGTCCTCCGTTATCCGTTCTCTTTCTCTGCACAGTCCTGAATATTGTACCACACTTCCTGCATTTTTCAACTGCAATTCTGCAATTTCGCCCTGGTCCGCACCCCTGACGGAACAGTCTGATTTTTAAAATCTGTTCCGTCCCAACGGTTTCCCAGTTTCCCCGCTCTGCAAAAAAATTGCAGGATTCCTAAAAATCCTGCAATTTTGGCGAGTATGTACGGCTCACTCGCCAGAGAGCGCGTCAAGCTCCTCCCGCGTCAGATACCGCCACTTCCCCGGCGGCAGGCTGCCCAGCGTGAGCGTGTGCTCCTGCACCCGCCGGAGCCGCCGGACCGTCAGTCCGCACTGGGCGCACATCCGCCGGATCTGGCGGTTCTTCCCCTCGTGGATGACGACGGACAGCCGCGCCCGCTCTCCGCTGCGGGAGAGCACCGTCACCTGCGCGGGAGAGACCGGCTCGCCGTCCAGCTCCCGCACCGCAGACAGCACCGCGGCGGAATCCGGCTGGAAGCCGGATACGTCCACCTCGTAGGTCTTGTCGATCCGAAAGCTGGGGTGGAGCAGCCGCTGGGTCAGCGCGCCGTCGTTGGTCAGAAGCAGCAAACCCTCGGAATCCATATCCAGCCGCCCGACGGGGTACACCCGCTCCGGTACGCCGCGCACCAGCTCCGCCACCGTGGGCCTTCCCCGCTCGTCGGAGAGCGTGGTCACATAGCCCCGGGGCTTGTTGAGCAGGATGCAGACGCTGCGCGCCTGCCTTTGCAGCGGGGTGCCGTCCAGCCGCACGTCGTCCCGCTCCGGGTCCGCCTTGTCGCCCACGCGGGCCGCGCGGCCGTTCACCGTCACCCGTCCGGCCTCCAGCCACTCCTCCGCCCTCCGGCGGGAGCACAGCCCCGCCGCGGCGATCAGCTTTTGCAGGCGCTGTTCCATACCTACTCCTTTCCGGTCACTCCGCCGCCGCGGCCGTATGCAGCCGGTGCAGCAGGCTCTGGGGCGGCTGGAGCGCGGGAAGCACCGCCGCGGCGCACAGCAGGTCCACCCTGCCGACCTCCTGCCCGTCCAGCGAAAAAACAGCCTGTCCCGCAGGAGTCCCCGCCGCCAGCGGCGCCCGCAGGTCCTGCGCCAGCTCAAAGCGCACCTCCAGCTTCTCGCCCGCGGTCAGCGGCCATGAAAAGCTCTGCGCTGCGGCCAGCGGGACCGCGGTGGTCAGCCCGCCGGACACCGCCGCCGTCCCCACCGTCTCCCCGATGGTCATGGCCCGGTGGGCGGGATAGGCGGAAAAGCCGTATTCATACAGTGCGGCGTGGTCCGCCCAGTCGTTCCCGTCCTGAAGCGTCACCGCCACCAGCCGCTGCCCGTTCCGCCGGACGCAGGAGACCAGCGTTCGCCCCGCGGCCTTCGTGTACCCGGTCTTTAATCCGATGCAGCCCTCCACGCCGGAGAGCAGCTTATTGTGGTTTGTCAGCGTCCGCCCGCCCACGGTGACGGAGCGGGTGGAGACGATGCGGGCGAACGTCTCGTTATTCATGGCGGCGCAGGCCAGCACCGCCATGTCTCTGGCGGTTGAGTAGTGCGCCGGATCGTCCAGCCCGTTGGGATTTGCGAAGGAGGTCCGGGTCATGCCCAGCTCCTTGGCCTTGCGGTTCATCAGCTTCACGAATTTCTCCGTGCTGCCGCAGACGCCCTGCGCCACGGCGATGGCCGCGTCATTCCCGGAGCAGAGCATCAGGCCGTAGAGCAGCGTCTCCAACGTCAGCGTCTCTCCGGCCCGGAGATACATGGACGAGCCTTCCGTCCCCGCCGCCTCCGCCGAGACCTCCACGCTCTGGTGCAGGTCGCCGTTTTCCAGCGCCACCAGCGCGGTCATGATCTTCGTGGTGCTGGCGATGAGCATCTTCGCGTCTTCGTTCCGCGCGTAAAGCACCCGCCCGGAGTCCACGTCCATCAGGACCGTCGCCGTTGCAGAGGTACTGACCGCCATGGCCTGACATGGAAAAATACTGTACAGGGATACCGCCGCGCACAGCAGCGTGAGAAATCTTTTGAAGCGAGTTTGCATCTACGATCACCTTTCAGACTGGGTGATCCTAGTATACCCCTTTCAGAAGTCCTCTTTTTCCTGCTTTTTGTCGAAATATTTTTCCACCTTATCCAGAATGTCCGGGACCATCTCCACCACCCGGTCCGCGGTGGATACCGGCGGCATGGAAACTGGCAGGACGCGGGTGGTCCCGTCCTTGACGACGAGGAACGCCACCGGGTCGATCTTCACGCCCGCGCCGCCGCCGCCGCCAAAGCGCTCGGCCTGAGCGGCGCCGTAATTCCCGCCGCCGCTGCCGAAGCCGAAGCTGACCTTGGAGATGGGGATGAGCGTGACGCCGTCCGCCGTGGTGATGGGCTGGCCGACGATGGTATTGGTATCTACCATCTCCCGGATCTTGTCCATGGTGGAGCGCATGAGGTCGTTCAGCGGATGCGTCTTGTCAACATGATTTTCCATAAATGGGCCTCTCTTTCCGTATCGTTTGATCTCTCACGCGGCGGCGTCCGGCTTCTGCGCCGGCGCGTCCGTCCGCGGCTTGCTCTCTTTCGGACCGTTTTTCTTCGAATCGCTCTGATGGGCCTTCATGAACCGCAGGAGCCACCGCAGTCCCGGAACAGCCAGTCCCAGCCCGATGGCCAGCAGCGTCCCGATCCGCATGGACGCGCCCACACGCCCGCGCGCCCGCAGGGCCGCCGCGTCAAAGTCCACATCCATATGGATGGCGGGCCGCCGGATATCCAGCCATTCCTCCATCTGCGGCATCACCGTCCAGACGGCGGCGCACAATCCGCCGTACTGCTCCGCCGCCGCCGCGGGATCGTCCCGCCCGCCAAGGACGACGGAAAGCTCCAGCGGCCAGATGTGGATGCCGCGCCCGAACCGACGCAGCACCCGTTTGGACGGTCCCCAGAGCATATGATATGCGCTTTTCAGATCCTCTTTCGTGGGCTTTGGCAGCTTTTTTCGCGGTTTTTCGCGTTTCTCCGGCGGTTTTTCCGCTTTTTTCTCAGGATTTTTGTCCTTCGGCTTCTTTTTCCCCAGCTTTGACGGCGCCACGCGGAAGCGCAGAAAGCCCACGGTCACATCCGCCGAAGCGGTCTCGCCAAGCTCCGCCAGCAGGCCTACCCGCGTCAGGCACAGCAGCGCCAGCAGGGCGGCCATGACCGCCAATATCCACAGCCACACCACGCGGGACGCCCCCTTTCCGGTCTGTTCCTTATCCGGTCACTCCGCGGCGGACGGACTGTCCGTCTCCGCCGCGCCGTCCGGGTCCACGATCTCGCCGTTGTCGCCCAGACGCATCTGTCCCGCGCCGCCGAAGTCCGGCAGCTCCGGAAGGTCCTCCAGCGACTGGAGGTGGAACGAGCGCAGGAACGTCCGGGTCGTGCGGTACAGCCGGGGCCGGCCCGGCACCTGAAGCCGCCCGCATTCCTCGATCAGCTTCCGGTCCAGCAGCAGCCCCATCGTATAGGAGCTGTCCACGCCCCGGATCTGGTCCACATACGCCCGGGTGGTGGGCTGGTAATAGGCGATGATGGTCAGCACCTCCAGCGCGGGCTGGCTGAGCCGGGCAGGCTTGCGGATCTCAAAGGCCCGGCGGACCGCGTCCGCGTAGTCCGGCGCGGAGCAGAGCTGCCACGTGTCCTCCACCCGCACCAGCCGGACGCCTCTGCGGTCGTAGGCATAATGGTCCATCAGCTTTTGCAGTACCTGCTCCGCTGCGGGGCGGTCAATGTCCAGCGCCACGCAGATGCGCTCGGTCTGGATCGGGTCGCCGGAGGCGAACAGGATCGCCTCCACCGCCGACTCGATCTCCTTGAATTCCATACTCTCCATGTTCGTTCCTTACAGCTTCAGATTTTCCGGAAGCTCCTGCTCCTGCTTCACGGTGCAGTCCGTCTCGGACCCGGCCAGCCGGATGATGCGCGCGCGGCACAGCTCCAGTACCGCAAGGAAAGTGGCCACCACCTCGCTGCGGGTCCGGCTGCCCCGGAACAGCAGCAGGAACCGGGTGATCCCGCCGCTTTTGAGCCGCTGGACGATCTCCCGCGCCTTGCTCTCCACCGGGTACGGCTCGTGCTGCACGATCCCGGCAAAGGCCGTCCGCGGCGGCGGCAGCGCCCGCTGCGCCCGTTCCCGGATCTCCGCCATGGCAAGGATCAGGTCTCCCGGCTCCTGATCGTATTCATAGATCTTTCCCCGCTCCACCGGCTCCGGCGGGCGGGTGACGATGCTGCGGCCGAACTCGCCCAGCGGCTCCAGCCGCTTCGCGGCGCGCTTGACCACGCCGTAGCTCTCGCCCCGGCGGCGCTCCTCCAGCGACTGAATCAGGGCGTCCATCTCGCCCTTTGCCTCCTCGTCCTCGATGGATAAAAGCATCCGGGTCTTGAGATAGATCAGGTGGGACGCCATGGCCACGAACTCGCTGGCCACCTCAAGGTCCATCTGCTTGCGGGCCTCCAGCCACTGGAGGTACTGGTCGCAGATCAGCGCGATGGAGATATTCTGAATTTCCAGTTTATTCTTTCCAAGAAGGAACAGGATCAGATCCAGCGGGCCTTCAAAGTCCTGCATCTCATCCTGCGCCTTGGCACGGACCACCTTTTCCAGCTTGAATACAGGACTGTCCAAATACGGTTCACCTCAATAGACCAGGTTTATCATCACGCCGTACACCGCGGCGATGCCGCGGTTGATGACGCCGCTGCCCACATCGGCAAAGGACATCAGCAGCAAAAGGAGCATCCCGTACCGCTCATAGCGCATCAGGGCGAAATACGTCCGGTCCGGCAGCAGGCCGCCCAGCACCTTGGCCCCGTCCAGCGGCGGGATGGGCAGCAGATTGAAAAGCCCCAGCCCGATGGACAGGATGGCCGTCAGGTGCAGGAAGTTATAAATGCCGTTCCACACCGGCGTGTAATCGGCGTAAAGGTATATTCCCTTACTGATAAGGACGAGGGAAAAGGCCAGCATGAAGTTGGATACCGGCCCCGCCAGCGCGGTGAGGGCCATGCCCTTTTTCGGGTCCTTGAAATACCGCGGGTCCACCGGAACGGGCTTGGCCCAGCCGAAGCCCACCGTGAACATCATCAAAAGGCCCAGCCAATCGATGTGGCGCAGTGGGTTGAGGGACAGGCGGTCCATGCTCTTGGCCGTCGGGTCCCCCAGAGACAGCGCCGCCAGCCCGTGGCACAGCTCGTGGACCGTCAGGCACAGCAGAACGGCGGCGACGCGGGCCGCCGCATCCAGCAGAGACGAAACGTCCATCTGCCGGAACATCGCTTCCAGATAATGCAGCAAAGCAAACTCCTTACACAGTCACAGAATCAGGGTATTTTTTAATTATACCATTTTCCCCGCCGCAATTCAATACGGGAAAATCGCACTCACAACTCCACGGTCTCCCCCGGCGTCAGGAAATACAGCACCCGGCGGACCACCGGCTTTTCCAGCACCCGCTCCAGCGCCGCGCTGTACGCCTCCATCTGGGGGCGGTAATGCTCCGCCCGGAGGGCGGTCTCGCCGCCGGACACGCGGTCGGTCTTGAAGTCCACCACCACAAGGCCGTCCCCCGTTTCAAAGCAGCAGTCCACCACGCCCTGAAGCAGCACCTGATCGTCCTGCGCGGCGGGGTCCAGCCCGGACGCGGGGATCAGGACGGTAAAGGGATACTCCCGCAGGACGTTTTTCCCGGAGCGGATCTCCGCCGCCAGCGGCGAGCGCAGCAGCGTCTCGAGCTGGGCGATGTCCACGCTGTCCGCCTGCTCCGGCGTCAGCAGCCGCTTCTCCCGCAGCGCGGCCAGCTGTCCGGCGGCGTCCATGTCCGAAAAGTCCAGATATTGCAGGGCAAGGTGGACCGCCGTGCCCCGCTCCGCGGGCGTCAGGCCCCGGCGCTCCTGTCGGAAGCGGGGCTGCTCCAGCGGGTGCAGCGCAGGCGGACGGGGCGCGTTCTCCGCCGCCTCGTCGTCCTTCTCCCGGCCCTTGAGCTGGGTGGCCGTCCGCTTGGCCGGGAGATGGGTCGCCGCCGTGTAGGGATATTCCAGCTCCAGAAAGCGCAGGTCTGCCGTCTGCCCGTCCCGGGGCGCGTGCAGCGGCTGGATCGTTCCGCCCACCGGCTGAAGCTCCTCACTGTCGTGGATGAAGATCTGCCACGGCGTTTCGTCCCCGCCGTTCAGCTTCTCCGGCTCCACACCCGCCAGATCCCGCAGCGGCTCGGCCTCCGGACGGCACAAAAGCGGCAGCAGCAGCCACTCGCCGTAGCTCCGGCAGCCCGCCGCCGTCTCCGGCGGGACCGGACAGGCCGCAAGGCTCGTCAGCTTTTTCAGCGCGTTCTCCGCGCTGTAAAGGCTGTGGATCAAAATCAGCTTTTCCTTGGGACGGGTCATGGCCACGTAGAGGATGCGCTGCTCCTCCGACTGATTCTCCCGGCGGAGCCGGTCCTCAACGGCCCGGCGGGCCATGGTGGGATAGTGGATGCGCCGCTCCAGATCCACCCGGCGGGGGCCTAGTCCCAGCTCTGGGTGGACCAGCACCGGCGAGTCGAAGTCCATCCGGGAAAAGGCCCGGTCCAGATCGCACAGCAGCACGATGGGAAATTCCAGTCCCTTGGAGCGGTGGACGCTCATGAGCTGCACGCCGCCGCTCTCCTGCCTGCCGCCCGCAGCGGGGGCCTGTCCGCTGTCGATCAGCCGCTGGAGCCGGCTGAGGAACAGGAACAGTCCACGGCAGCCGCCAGCCTCCAGCTTCTCCGCCAGCTCCGTCAGGGCGATCAGGTTTTCCTTGCGCTCCCGGCCCCGGTCCATCGCGCCGAATATGCCCAGCACGTTCAGCTCGTTGTAAACGCGCCAGAGCAGCCGATCCACGCTCATGTCCCGCGCCAGCAGGCGCAGGCGCTCCAGCGTCTCCAGAAACCCGCGGCAGTCCCCGCCGCCGTCTGCCGTCACCGCGGTGTAAAAGTCCCCGTCCGCGGTCCCGGCCCGCACCCGCGCCAGCCGGTCTGGCGTGAAGCCGAACAGGGGCGAGCGCAGCACGGCGATCAGCGGCACATCCTGCCGGGGATTGTCGATCACGTGCAGCAGGCTCAAAACGGTGGAGACCTCCATGGAGGAGAAGTAGTCCCCCTGCTCCTGAAAGGAACAGGGCACGCCCCGCTCCTCCAGCGCCGCCGCGAACACCTCCGCGCGGCTCCCCGGCGAGCGCATCAGGAGCACGATGTCCTCCGGGCGGCAGGGCCGCAGCACGCCGTCCTCCCCCGTGACGGGAAAACCCTCGTCCAGCAGGGCGCGGATGCGCGCGGCGGCAAAGCGGGCCTCCGCCACCACCTTCTTCACCGGACGCTCCAGCTCCGCCGACCGCCGGTGGGCGCAGATGAGGTGATACTCCACGGCGCAATCCGCCCGCTCCGGGTAATAGGCCGCACCAAAGTGGAGCTTTTCGTCCTCGCCGTACTCCATCTCCCCCAGCTCCGGTGACATGATGTTCTCAAACACGAAATTGGCCGCGTTGAGGATCTCCCGCCGGGAGCGGAAGTTCTGAGAGAGCAGGATCTTGCGCGCCTCACCCTCCGCCGCCTCGCCGCAGGGACGGTACGAAAGGTATTTGCGCAGGAAAATGGTGGGGTCCGCCAGACGGAAGCGGTAGATAGACTGCTTCACGTCGCCCACGGTGAACAGGTTCTTCCCCTCCCGGGAGACCGCCTGAAAAATGTGGTTCTGGACCTCGTTGGTGTCCTGATACTCGTCCACCAGGATCTCCCGGTAACGGGCGGACACCTGACGGCCAAGCTCCGTGGGCGCGCCGTCCTCCCCGGTCAGCAGCGTCAACGCCAGATGCTCCTGATCGGAGAAATCCGCCGCGTTGAGCCGCAGCTTCTCCTCCCGGTACCGGCGGGAGAACTCTCCCGTCAGCGCCAGCAGTGCCTCCATAGCCGGGGCCACGGCCCGCAGATCCTCCATGGCTTCCGCGCCGGTGACTGACAGGAGCGTCCGCAGCTTCTTCACGTCCGCTTTGCACCCGTCCCACAGCGTTTTGAGCCGCAGGACCTCCGGATCGTCCTTACGGCCCTTGGGCGTGGTCAGGCGGGGAAAGCTCACCGTCTCAGCCATCCGGCCCGCCTCGTCCCAGTCCCGGCCCGCCGCTTCGGCCAGCGCGTCCAGCGAGTCCGCCGCCGCCAGCAGCTTTTCGCCGTATCCGGCATAGAGCGCCGGATCGCCGGCCGTTCCCTCCGCCGCTGCGCGGAAAATTTTCGACCACGACGCGGCCTGCCGCTCCACGCCGGTCCGCAGCCCGGCGGCATAGGGCGTCTGATCGAAGGTATCCGGCAGAGCGGCCCACTTTGCCCGGTTTTCGTCCAGCCAGCGGTCCGGATAGGCGTGGCTCTGGAGCTTTCCGTGGACCTCCAGCACCAGCGCGGCCAGCGCCCCGTCGTCCCGTCCGGCGCCCAGCGTGTCCGCCAGCAGCCGTCCGCCGGGATCTGCGTCGATGCCCTCGTAAAAGTCCTCCAGCGTCCGGTCCAGCACCCGGGCGCGCAGCAGTCCCGCTTCGCCCTCGTCCAGCACGCGGAAGTCCGGCGTCAGGCAGCGGCGCTCCCCGTCCCGGGCCAGAAGATGGACGTTTTCCCGAAGCAGCGCCGTGCAGAACGAGTCCACGGTCTTGATGTCCGCCTGATAGACCCGCATGAGCTGACTGCGCAGGCGCCGGTCGCCCGGCTCCTCCGCGATGCGGCGGCTCAGCTCCGAGGCAATGCGCCCCCGCAGCTCTGCCGCCGCGGCCTTGGTATAGGTGATGATGAGGAAATCGTCGATGTTGCAGCCGTCCTCCCGGATGCTGCGGAACAGGCGCTCCACCAGCACCTTCGTCTTGCCGGACCCGGCCGCCGCCGAGACGAGAAGGCTCCCGCCCCGGTCCTCCACCGCCGCCTGCTGGGCGGGCGTCAACTGCACCTTACCCACGTTTGTCCTCCTCTCCCAGCTCCTGCCAGAACTCCGCCGCCGTCACCTTTCGGATATAGCGCAGCCGGTCGCCGCCCCGCCCGTCCTCAAAGTGGCAGGCGGCGGCCCAGTCGCAGAACTGACACACGCTGTCGCTCTCGTCATGGCAGCAGGGGTCCGCGTCGATCACGCCGCCGCGCACCTCTCCAGCAATGTCCTCCAGCAGCCGCTCCACGTACCGGCCCAGCCGGCCCAGCTGCTCCGCGCTGGCAAGGCTGCCCACCAGTCCGCCCTCCCGGTTTACCCGCAGAGGGAGATACTTCGGCTCCGTCAGCGCGTCGTGCTCCATCGCCTGCAAAACCTCCGGCTGGTCCAGCACCAGACCGCTGCGGCGCAGCGCCTTGGCCCGCTCCTGCGCCAGCTTCTCCGGCGTGATGTTCCGCTCCTCCGCCAGAATATCGTCCCGGGCCGGGAGATACAGCACCCCGGCGGGGACCACCTCCCGGCCGAAATACGCGCCGCCCTGCCGTTCCAGCGTGAAGAGATACAGCAGCATCTGGATGTCCAGCCCCATGCGGACCTCCGCCAGATCGAAGCTCTTTTTGCCGGTTTTGTAGTCCACCACCCGCAGATAGAGCTTTTCGTCCCGGATCCAGCCGTCCACCCGGTCTACCTTCCCGTTGACGCTCAGCTCCCCCTCCGGGCCGAGAACTGTAATGGCCGGGATCTTCCCGCCGTCTCCAAAGGAAAGCTCGAACTCCACTGGCACAAAGTCCGACTGCGCCAGCTCCCGCGCCGTCTCCTCCACCACGGCGCAGGCCGTGGTCCGCAGCCGGGAAAAGAGGTAGCGGAACCGGGCCGGGCGGTCCTGAAAGTTGGGGAGCTGGCGCTGCTCGTACTCCTTCATGAACCGGTCCGTCAGCTCGTGAAGCTCTTTAACGGAAACGTCCTTGAAGCTCTTTCCCTTTACAGTTTCCGCCGCCACGTGCTCTAGAATATCGTGCAGGAACGTGCCGATCTGGGGCGCGTCCAGCGCGGCGGTCTCCCGCCGGCGGGCCTTCAGGCCGTACTGCATGAAGTACGCAAAGTGGCACTGGCGCAGCCGCTCCAGCCGGGAGGCGGACATGCTCAGCCGGTCGCCGTACAGCGCCCGCACCGCCGGGGCGGAGAGCCGTCCCCGGCCCATGGCCGCCGCCCGCTCCATCGCCGCCAGCAGCGGCTGCTGCTCCGGCCGCCCGGCAAACCAGCGCCAAACCGGGCCGTCCGGATCTTGCCCTGCTTCTTCCAACGCGGGCGCAATGGCTGTCAGGCGGTATTCCTTGTCGGCACTTTCCCGCATCAGGCGGTTTTTTGAAAACAGCTTCAGCAGCCGCTCCACCACGAACGCCGGACGGAGCTGCCCGCCGCCCGCGTCGGAAACGGGATAGCTGACCGTCAGCCCCACGGTGGGCTGGGCCAGCGCGGCGTAAAGGTTCTGCAGCTCCACGTTGAACTGCTCCCCGCCGCTGGGCGCCAGCCTCACGCCGCGGATGGCCAGCTCCTCCCGGTCGTCCTCGTTCAGGACGCCGCCGCCCTGCGCCACGGCGGGAAGCACATGGTCGTTGGCCCCCAGCAGGAACAGGTACTTGGCCGTGTGGCGGTCGTTCCGGGTGATCTCACTGGCGGAGACCTGATCCAGCGCGGGCGGGATGGTCCCCACGCTGTACTGCGTCAGCAGCAGCCGGAACAGGCGTGAAAAGGTCTCCGCGTCCATCGGCTCGCCGCCCAGGATCTCCACGAACTGGTCCAGCACGCCGCACAGGATGCCCCAGAGCTGGCCGGTCTCCTCCGCCTCCTGAAGCCGGTCCTGCGCGCCCAGCGCCCGCATCTGCTCCTCCAGCGCGCTTTGAAGCCCCAGCGTTTCCATATAACTGTAAAGCGCATTCACTTGTTCCTCCGCAGTCTGCGCGGCTTTCAACCCGTCCGCAAGCAGCTTGAGCGGCTCCCGGACGCGGCGGCGCAGCCCGTTCAGCTCCGCCAGCTCTGCGGTCCGCGCGTCGGTCCACGGTGCGCCGTACCCACCGGGGTTGGCGGTCCAGTCCGCGTCCCGGGTCCAGAGCGAGCCGTGGATCTCCCACGTGAGCACGTAGTTTTCCAGCGCGTCGCACTCCGCCATGCTCAGCCCGGCCAGTCCCGTTTTCAGACAGCGGAACACGTCCTCATACTCGAACCCGCCGGTCACGGCATCCAGCGCCCCGGTGAGCAGCGAGAGCACCGGCTTTTCCAGAATGTCGCTGCGGCGGCTGAGATACACCGGCACGCCGTACCGCTCAAACACGTTTTCGATGATGGAGCCGTAGTCTTTCATGTTCCGCGCGGCCACCGTGATGTCCCGGAAGCGGCACTTTCCCGTTTTTACCAGCCGCACGATATCGGCGGCGGTCTGCTCCACCTCGCTGAAAAGGCCGTCCGCCTCCCGAACGCGGACGGCGTCCGTCTCCTCCGGCCACGTCTCGTCCCCGTCGAAAAACGCCCGCTCCACAAGGCCCAGCGGCGTTTCGTCCCGCGCGGTCACAAACTCCAGCTCGCACTTCTGCCCCGCCTCGACTGCCAGACGGCGCAGCAGCTCGCAGGTGCGGACGGACGCCTCAAAGATCTCCGATCGGTTCCCCCGCTCGCCCAGAAGCGTCACCGTCACCGACGCGGCGCGGCGCAGCAGCACGGACAAAACCTTGCGCTCCAGCCCGTTGAAATAGGAAAACCCGTCCAGATAAACGTCCTTCCCGTCGACGTAGCCGGACTCCTCCAGCCGGTCCGCCAGCTTGCTCATCCGATCCCGGGCGTCCATGCCGGGGCGGCAGAGCCGGGCGGAAACGTCCGCGTAGATCAGCGCCAGATCCCGCAGCTTGTCACCCATACCGCCGGGGATGTCCTCCACCTGAGCGGTCAGCACCTCCGGAGACACGGCGTAGCTGGTCAGCTCGTCCAGCGCGCCCATGAGCTGTTCCAGAAAGGCGGCCCGCTGGCTGGGACGGCGGTAGACCTTCAGCACGGGGGAAAGCTCCGTCAGGGACCTTTGCAGCGTCAGCAGCTTTCCGCCAGCGTCCAGAGACACGTCCGCCGCCCCGCCGGTCACGGCCAGCACCCGCGCCGCCAGACGGCGGAAGCTCAGCACCTCCGCGTGGCGGCTGGCGGTGTCTCCGCAGACGCGGCACAGATCCACCTCCGCCTGATGGGACGCGTGCTCCGGCACCAGCAGGATCTGCCGGGACGCGTCGCCCGTTTCTGCGATCCGGCGCAGGATGCGCTCCGATTTTCCGCTTTTTGCCCGGCCGATCAGGATGTTCAGCATGGCCGCTCCTCTCCCCGCGCCGTCTCCGGCGGCGGATGTCGTTTCCGTTCCATTGTAGCACAGCGGCGGCGGAATGAACAGAAGATTTGCATTTTCCGCCGGAGCCTGCTACACTGGTGAAAACCGTCGAAAAGGAGCCTTCGCCCATGCACATTCCAAGTTCCACCACCGGCCAGATCGAGGTCCTGCCCTTTGACGCGGCGCTGGAGGAGGCGCTGCGCCCCTCGCCGGACTATGACGTGGACCGCTGGCTGTACGTTCCAAACGTCTACTCCGAATACCGCTACATCCTCGGCACCCGGGGGACGCGCCCGTTGATCTGCGTCGGCATCAACCCCTCCACCGCCGCGCCGGACGCGCTGGATCCCACGCTCCAGTCCGCCCAGCGCATCGCTCTGAGCAACGGGTACGACAGCTTCCTCATGTTCAATGTCTACGCCCAGCGCGCCACCCGCCCGGACGATATGGAGCGGGAGTACAACCCGTTCCTCCACGGAGAGAACTGCAAGGCCTTCGCCTATCTGCTCTCCCTAAGCCCCGCGCCCGCCGTGTGGGCCGCGTGGGGCAACATCATCGAAAAGCGTCCGTATCTGATGGACTGCCTGCGGGAGCTGGCGGAGCTGGGCCGGGGCGCGGGCGCCCGGTGGTTCACTGCCGGGCCGCCCCTCAAGTCCGGCCACCCGCACCATCCCCTCTACCTCCGGCGGGACACCGCCCTGCTTCCGTTCGACGTGGAGCAGTATCTCTCCCTGCGGTAAGCGAACAGCCGCCCCCTCCGTCTGTACGGAGCGGGGCGGCTTTTTCCGCGCTGAAATTTTCGGCCCGCGGCACATTTTCGGCCCCGCGGACATATACTGCCCTGACGGAGCGATCCGAGAGCTGACAGGAGGTCAATATGGACGACAAAGCCAAAAGCATCATTCAGGGCATGAATCAGGACCCCGCCGCGGTCCAGCGGCTGCTCTCCTCACAGGATGGGCGCAGGCTGGTCCAGATGATGGCGCAGGCCAACGGCGGTCCCGCCCTTCAGCAGGCCGCCAACAACGCCATGCGGGGCGACACCGGCCAGATCGTGCAGATGGTCAACCGGCTGATGCAAAGCCCGGAGGGCGCAGCGCTGGTGGAGCGCATCAATCAGGCCGCGAAAAAATAAGCCGGAAAGGGGGCGGGCGGCATGGCAGAATTTGAGGAAAAGCTGAACGCGCTGCTGTCGGACCCGAACAGCATGGCGCAGATCATGCAGCTTGCCCAGTCGCTCGGCGGCGGGAGCACCCCGCAGCAGAACGCGCAGAGCGGCTTCGCGCCGCCGCCCCCGCCCGGCCAGCCGCAGACGGGCGGTCCGACCGCGCCTCCGGGCGGCTTTCCGCTGGGAGGAAGCGCGCCCCCGCCCCCGGGAACGGGCGGAAGCCCGCTGGGGTCGCTGCTGGGCGGCATTGACCCGGCCACCATCGCCCGGCTCCTTCCGTTGGTGCAGGAGCTGTCCAGCCCGCAGAACGAGCGCAGCCGCGCGCTGCTGTACGCGCTGCGCCCCTATCTGAAGCCCGCGCGGCAGGAAAAGATCGAGCGGGCGCTCCAGCTTGCCCGCGTCGTACACGTGGGGAAGAAATTCATCTCCGGTTGGGAGGGGTAAGGGATGTATAACCGCTATATCCGCGGCGACAGCGGCGTCTATACCCGCATTCCCGAGGAGGAGCCGCAGCGCCCCGGCGGACCGTCCGGCGGCGGGCCTCCCCCGGGAAACGGACCCGGCAGGCCCGGAGCGCCCAACGGGCCGGGCCACCCCGGCGGCGGTCCCGGCGGTCCGGCGGGACCCGGCGCACCGCCGCCCAACGGGCCGTTTCAACCGCCGCCGCCCCCGCCGAAGGGGCCGGACGGCCTGTCCTCCGCGCTGCGGCATCTGCTGGACAAATTCCATCTGGACAGCGTGGATTCCGGCGATCTGCTGCTGCTCCTGCTGCTGTTCTTCCTGTTCAAGGAGGACGCCGACGACGAGCTTCTCATCGCGCTGGGCCTGCTGCTGGTGCTGTAAAAACCGGCTTTCCGGAATTTCCGGAAAGCCGGTTTTGCTCTGTTTCCGCCGGATCACTCCGGCTCGGTCAGCACCGTCCCGTCCGGCAGCGTGAAATCCGCCGCCGTGGGGCCGGACGCGTCCAGCGAGGGCGCGCCCATGCGGTAGATCGTCGTTCCGTTCTGGAGCCACTCCGCCGCCGCCAGAAGCCCGGTGTTCACGCTGACCCAGTAGCGCATCACGTACCCGTCGTCATCCTCGCCGGTCTCCACATAAATGCAGTTCACGCCGGAAAGGCTGCGGTAATCCGCCTTCTCGATCTGGCTGACCGGCAGCGCCAGCACGTCCTCATAGGTGGGGATGCCCTGCTCCTCGTCGGCGGAGATGTCCCCCGCTGCGCAGCGGTAGACCTCGCTCTGGCTGCCGTACCAGATGTAGGTGGTCTGCCCGTCGGTGAGCGTGTGGCGGACCTGCTGACCCTCCGGCGCGGCGTCCGTCCGGGTCCAGCCGCCGCTGACGGCAACGGTGGTCCTGGTCGTTCCGCTGCCGCCGGACCATAGCCGTTCCGCCGTGATCGTCCGGCGGTAGGACGCGGGGCGGTGGAGCGATTCAATGGCCAGCTGGACGGTCTGCGGCGTGACGGTCACGGGCATAACGGCGGTTCCGCCGCCGCCTTCGGACGCGGAGGGGTCCTCCGCGGGCTGCGTCGTATCCGGCAGCACGATGCGGGAGGAGCGGCGCAGACCGTTGCTCAGCAGGATGGCCACCACCAGCAGGATCAGGACCGCAAAGCCGATGGCGGTAAATTTTCCAATTTTACGCTTCTTCATGGCTCCCCCGTCCGTTTTCCCGTCTCAGGCGCCGCGGTAATCCTCCGGTTGCCGGTCGCGCAGGCCGAAATGCCACTCGATCGCGTCCGCGATGCGCGCGCAGGCACGGCCGTCGCCATAGGGGTTCACCGCGTGGGCCATCTGCGCGTAGGCCGACTTGTCGCGGATCAGCCGCTCCGCCATGGTCACGATGTCGTCCTGCACCACTCCCGCCAGCTTCACCGTCCCGGCGGCCACGGCCTCCGGCCGCTCCGTCTCCCGGCGCAGCACCAGAACGGGCTTCCCCAGCGCGGGAGCCTCCTCCTGCAAACCGCCGGAGTCCGTCAGCACCAGATAGCAGCGGGCCATGAGATTGTGCATCTCGTCGGCGGGCAGCGGGTCGATCAGGTGGACCCGGGGCGCGCCCCGGAGGTACCGGTCCACCGCCTCCCGCACCACGGGACTGAGGTGGACGGGATACACCAGCTCCACGTCCTCGTTCTCCTCGGCGATCTGCCGCAGAGCCAGCATGATATTTTTCATCGGTTCGCCGTAATTCTCCCGCCGGTGGCAGGTGACGAGACAGACCTTCTTCTCGCCGTAGGGCAGGCGGTTCAGCTCCTCCGTCGCAAAGCGGTAATCGTCCCGCACCGTGGTCTTCAGCGCGTCGATCACCGTGTTGCCGGTGATGAACAGGTTCTCCCGGATGCCCTCCCGGGCCAGATTGTCCCGGTTGTTCGCCGTGGGGCAGAAATACAGATCCGCCAGCCGGGACACCAGCACGCGGTTCATCTCCTCCGGAAAGGGAGAATACTTGTCATAGGTCCGCAGGCCGGCCTCCACATGGCCCACCTTCACCTGATGGTAAAACGCGGACAGCGCCCCGGCGAAGGTGGTGGAGGTGTCCCCGTGGACCAAGATCATGTCGGGCTTGAGGGCGTCAATGGCCTCGTCCATCCCCAGAAGGCACTTGCTGGTGATGGTGGAGAGGGTCTGCCGGGGGGTCATAATGTCCAGATCCCAGTCCGGCTTGAGATGAAAGACCTCCAGCACGGAGTCCAGCATCTGGCGGTGCTGCGCCGTGACGCAGCAGAGGCTCTCGATCCCCTCCCGCGCGGCCAGCTCTTTCACGAGGGGAGCCATCTTGATGGCCTCCGGCCGGGTGCCGAACACGCTCATCACGCGGATCTTTTCCATTTACGGCTCCTCCTTTTCTCCGTCGGGCTTCGGGCCGTCCGGCTCCTGCGCGCCCTCCGCGGGCGGCTGCGCGCCGTGATGGCCGTGGTCCTTCAGCTCCTCCATCTCCTCGTGCAGCTCCTCCCGGACCTCCTTGGGGAACACAGCCCGGGCGGCCACCAGCGCGACTACGCACAGCGACACGAAGAACATCATGGCCCGCAGCTCGCCGCTGGTGGTCAGCACCACGGCGGAAAGCCCCAGAATGGCCGAGATCACGTACAGGGTGGCCACCGCCTGCTTCTGGTTCAGGCCCATGTCGATCAGGCGGTGATGGATGTGGCTCCGATCCGCCTGCATGGGACTCTGCCCGTGGGCGATGCGGCGGATGAAGGCAAACGCCGTGTCAAAGATGGGCAGGCCCAGGATCAAAAACGGCACCGCGAAGGAGATGATGGCCCACGACTTGAACAGGCCCTCCACGGACATACAGGCCAGAATGAAGCCGAGGAACGTGGCGCCGGTGTCGCCCATGAACATTTTGGCGGGGTTGATGTTATAGGGCATGAAGCCCACGCACGCGCCCACCAGCGCCGCCATGACCATGGCCACCTGCACCTCGCTGACCAGCAGGGAGATCACCAGCACCGTGGTGGCGGAGATGGCGGACACGCCGATGGCCAGCCCGTCCAGCCCGTCGATCAGGTTCACCGCGTTGGTGATGGCCACGATCCACAAAACCGTTGCCGGGACAGACAGCATACCCAGATTCCAGTACGGATTTTCAGAGAACAGATTGGGGTTGCTCAGCACGTGGATCACCACGCCGTTCATCGCCGGGATGAGCGCCGCGCCGATCTGCACCAGAAATTTCAGCTTCGCGGGCAGCGGCGTGATATCGTCCACCACGCCCAGCACCACGATGATGACCGCCCCCAGCAGGATGCTGCGGAACTGATCCGTCATTTCCACGAAGAGCAGAATGCTGATGATAAAGCCGAAGAACACGGCCAGTCCTCCCAGCCGGGGGATGGGAACGTGGTGCATCCGTCGGTTGTCCTTCGGAACGTCCACCGCGCCGACCTTATAGGCGAACGCCTTCACCACCGGCGAGGTCAGGAAGCTGACCACCAGCGCCACGAACAGGGCCAGAAGCACTCCGGCCAGAAGTTGCGTATTGAATAGCATGGTCTCAACGATTCCTTTCGCCCAAGATCACCGGTCAATAAAGCCGATCTTCTTATAGACCTTGCCCAGCGTGCGGTTGGCGACCCGGGCCGCCCGCTCCGCGCCGTCGCGGTAGATGGCCTGAAGCCCCGCCTTGTCGGCCAGCAGCCGGTCCGTCTCCTCCCGGATGGGACGCAGCAGCTCCACCACGGCCTCGCCCACGGCGGCCTTGAAGTCGCCGTAGCCATGCCCGGCGAACTCCGTCTCGATGGCCGCGAAGTCCCGTCCCGTGCAGACGGAGTAGATCTGCATCAGGTTGGACACGCCCGGCTTCTCCTTGGGATCGTAGCGCACACAGGCCTCGGAATCCGTCACGGCCTTTTTGAACTTGCGCAGGATGTCCTCCGGCTTCTCCAGCATATAGACGCAGCCGTTGGGGTCCTTGTCGGACTTGCTCATCTTGCTGTCCGGGCTGGTCAGGCTCATGATCCGCGCGCCGACCTTGGGGATATACGGCTCGGGCAGCTTGAACACGTCGCCGTAAATACCGTTGAACCGGGTGGCGATGTCGCGGCAGATCTCAACGTGCTGCTTCTGGTCGCCGCCCACCGGCACCAGATCCGCCTGATAGAGCAGGATGTCCGCCGCCATCAGGGACGGATAGGTGAACAGGCCCGCGTTGATGTTGTCCGCATTCTTGGCGGACTTGTCCTTGAACTGGGTCATGCGGGAGAGCTCGCCGAACATGGTGTAGCAGTCCAGCACCCAGCCCAGCTGGGCGTGGGCGGGCACGTGGGACTGGACGAACAGCGTGTTTTTCTGCGGGTCAAGGCCGCAGGCGATGTACGCCGCGAGCTGGGTGAGCGTGTGGCGGCGCAGGTCGGCGGGGACCTGACGGACGGTGATGGTGTGCATATCGGCCAGCATATAGTAGCAGTCATACTCGTCCGCCAGCGCCGCCCAGTTGCGGATCGCGCCCAGATAGGACCCCAGCGTCAGGTCGCCGGAGGGCTGGATGCCGCTGAGGATGCGCTTTTTCTGTGTCTCGTTTTCCATTTGGAACACCTCATATTCTTGTGTTGAAGCCTGTTCTCAGGCATTGCAGACTTACATGACAGTGTACCACAGGCGGCGAAAAAGTGCAATGCGTATTCCAAAGAAAAGCGGCGGCGGACGGCTTGGCATTTCCGCTTGACATTCCACCCGGTGAAAGCGATAATGGTATTTGTTAAATTATGCATGGAGGTAGATTCATGGCTGTTGATAAAGCATTCTTCGACGAGCTGGAGGCCCGCATCCCCAAGGGGAAGGTCCGCACCCGGTTCGCCCCCTCCCCCACCGGCTATATGCACGTGGGGAACCTGCGCACCGCGCTGTACACCTGGCTGATCGCCCGCCACGCCGGCGGCACATTCATCCTGCGCATTGAGGACACCGATCAGGGCCGTCTGGTAGAGGGCGCCACCGACGTGATCTACAAGACGCTGGCGGAGTGCGGCCTGAACCACGACGAAGGCCCCGATGTGGGCGGCCCGGTGGGGCCGTATATCCAGTCGGAGCGCCGCCCGCTCTACGGAAAATACGCCGAGCTACTGGTGGAAAAGGGCGCGGCCTACCGCTGCTTCTGCGAAAAGGACGCCGACGAGGCCGAGGAAGTGGCCGAGGGCGTGAAGATCAAAAAGCACCACTGCGGCTGTCCCGCCCTCTCCGAGGAGGAGATCCGGGCGAAGCTGGACGCGGGCGCTCCCTGCGTCATCCGCCAGAAGATCCCGCAGGAGGGGCAGACCACGTTCCACGACGTGACCTTCGGCGACATCACCGTGGACAACGACACGCTGGACGATCAGGTGCTCATCAAGTCGGACGGGCTGCCCACCTACAACTTTGCCAACGTGGTGGACGACCACCTCATGGGCATCACCCACGTGGTCCGCGGCAGCGAGTACCTCTCCTCCGCCCCCAAGTACAATCTGCTCTATCAGGCCTTCGGCTGGGACGTACCCACCTACGTCCACTGCTCCCCCGTCATGCGGGACGCCCACAACAAGATGTCCAAGCGGCACGGAGACCCCTCCTATGAGGACCTGATCCGTCAGGGCTATCTCACCACCGCCGTTCTGAATTATGTCGCCCTGCTGGGCTGGGCGCCCAAGGGTGAGCTGAGCGAGCGGGAGATCTTCTCTCTGGACGAGCTGGTGAGTGCGTTCGACATCGCGGGCATCTCCAAATCCCCCGCCATCTTCGACATCGCCAAGCTGGACCACTTCAACGCCACCTACCTCCGCGCCCTTGCGCCGGAGGATTTTGCCAAAGTCGCGGAGCCGTATATCCGCCAGAGCGTGAAAAACCCCGCCATCGACGCCGCCGCCGTGGCCGCGCTTTTGCAGGCCCGGTGCGAAAAGCTGACGGACATCCCGGAGAAGGTGGACTTCTTCGATGCGCTGCCGGACTATGATGTTGAGTTTTATGTAAACAAAAAGTCCAAGACCGACAAGGAGATCTCCAAGGCGATGCTCACTGCCGCCATCCCAGCGCTGGAGGCCCTGCCCATCTGGGACACCGACCCCATCCACGACGCGCTCATCGACCTTGCGGCCAAGCTGGAGGTCAAGAACGCCACGCTGATGTGGCCCGTCCGCATTGCGGCGGCGGGCAAGCTGGTCACTCCCGGCGGCGCGGTGGAGATCTGCCGCATCCTTGGCCGGGAGGAAACACTGCGCCGCCTGCGGCTGGGCTTGGAAAAGCTGGGCTGAGCGCGCATAGAGAAAGGAAAAGACGCCATGAGCAAGATCATGATCCCCGAGGGGTACCGGATGCCCCTGACCAATAACCAGCTCCAGCGGGCCATCGAGTTCATCCACGCCGACTTTCAGAAGAACCTGACGGAGCGGCTGGACCTGCACCGCGTGTCCGCCCCCCTGTTCGTGGACGGAGCCACGGGCCTGAACGACGACCTCAACGGTGTGGAGCGCCCCGTGACGTTCGACATTCCCGACGTCGGGACCGACGGACAGGTGGTCCACTCTCTGGCCAAGTGGAAGCGGCTGGCGCTCAAGCGCTATGAGTTCCAGCCCGGCACGGGCCTTTACACCAATATGAACGCCATCCGTCGGGACGAGGAGGTGGACAATCTCCACTCCGTCTATGTGGACCAGTGGGACTGGGAGAAGAACATCCGCCGGGAGGACCGGAACCTCCAGTACCTCAAGGACACGGTGCGCACCATCGTCTCCTGCATCTGCGACACGGCGGAGGGCCTGCGCAAGGTCTATCCCGTCCTGACGTTCCGCCCGGACCGGGACGTGTACTTCATCACCTCTCAGGAACTGGAGGACCTCTATCCCGACCTCGCCCCCAACGAGCGGGAAAAGGCCGTCTGCCAGAAGCACCGGACCGTGTTCCTCATGCAGATCGGCGGAAAGCTCCGCTCCGGCAAGCCTCACGACGGCCGCGCCCCGGACTATGACGACTGGACGCTCAACGGAGATATCCTCATGTGGAACCCCGTGCTCCAGCGCAACTTTGAGGTCTCCTCCATGGGAATCCGCGTGGACGAGGCCGCGCTGGACCGCCAGCTCACCCTCTCCGGCCACGACGAGCGCCGTGCGCTCCCCTTCCACAAGATGCTGCTGGACGGCCAGCTCCCCCAGTCCATCGGTGGCGGCATCGGCCAGTCCCGGCTGTGCATGCTGCTGCTGGGCGCCTGCCACATCGGTGAGGTGCAGGCCAGCCTGTGGGACGCCGAGACGGCGGCGGTCTGCGAAAAGGCAGGCATCACGCTGCTGTGACCGGATGTCCCGGGCACGGATCGCTTTTCCGAAAGAAACGGCTCCCGGCGCGCTGCGCCGGGAGCCGTTTTTCGGCCGGGAACGTCTTTGTGGGCTGCCGCGGGCCTTTCTGCGCCTGAAAAGCGCCGGAGGACCTTTACGTGAAACCGGAACGCACCCGCCGAGAGCGTCTTGACAAGCCTGCGGCCCGCCGTGCGGATGCACGGCGGGCCGCTCTCATACGCTCCGGCGCAGAATCCGCCGGGCGGTTCAGTTTTTCGCCAGATAGACCGCCTTCATACCCTTGTACGTCTCGTAGCAGTCCAGCTTCGCCACCGTCTCAAAGGGCGCGTGCATACTCAGCACGGGAACGCCTGCGTCCAGCGTGGTGATGTTCCGGTTGGCCATATACATGGCCACCGTACCGCCGCCGCCGGCGTCCACCTTGCCCAGCTCCGCGATCTGCCAGAGAACGTCCGCCTCGTCGAACAGGCTGCGGACATAGGCCACCGTCTCCGCATTGGCGTCGGACGCGCCGGACTTGCCCCGCGCGCCGGTATACTTGCACAGGCCGATGCCGTAGTTGAGATAGGCGGCATTGCGCTTTTCAAACACCTCGGCAAAGTTGGGGTCGAACGCCGCCGTCACGTCCGCGCTCAGGCAGAACGAATTTTCCAGACACACCCGCACGGGAACGCCCTGCGCTTCGCACAGGTCCTCCATAAAGGTGTCGAACGCGGCGGACTGCATACCCGTCACGCCGTCGGAGCCGATCTCCTCCTTGTCCGCCAGAATGCACACGGCGGTCTTTTCCGGCGTCCGGCCCAGATCCAGCAGCGCCCGGAACGCCGCGTAGGCGCACACCCGGTCGTCGTGGCCGTAAGCGCCGATCATGCTCCGGTCCAGGCCAATGTCCACCGCCCGGGCGGCGGGAACGGCCTCCAGCTCCGCGGAGGTAAAGTCCTCCTCCACAATGCCGTACTTCTCGTTCAAAAGCTGCATCACCGCCAGCTTCACCCGGTCGCTGCCCTCTCCCTCCGGGATGGGGCGGCTGCCCAGCAGCAGGTTCAGCGTCTCGGCGGGGACGGCCTCGCCCAGCGGCTTCTTGTTCTGCTCTGCGCCCAGATGGGGCAGCAGGTCGGTGATGACCAGCTTGGGGTCGCCTTCGTCCGCGCCGATGTTCACCGTCACCGTCCGGCCGTCCTTCAGAGCCACCACGCCGTGCAGCTCCATGGGGATGGTGGTCCACTGATACTTGCGGATGCCGCCGTAGTAATGGGTCTTGAAATAGCACAGCTCATTGTCCTCGTAGAGCGGGTTGGGCTTGAGATCCAGCCGGGGTGAGTCGATGTGGGCCGCGGTGATCTGCGCGCCGGTGCTCAGTGGCTTTTCGCCGATGCAGGCCAGATACACGCTCTTGCCCCGGTTGCGGAAATACACCTTATCCCCCGCCTTGAGCGCCATGCCGCGGTCAAAGGGCCGGAACCCGGCCTGCTCCGCCAGACGGATCAGCTCCGCGGCGCACTCTCGCTCGGTCTTGCCCGCGTCCAGAAACGCCTTATAGTCCGCGCAGTAGGACTCCATCGCCGCCGCTTCCCCGTCGTTGAACCGGTCATAGCCGTTCTTGCGGTCGCACAGCAGCTTCTTTTTCAGCTCGTCCAGCTTCTTATTTTCTGCCATTTGCTTTATCCTCCTTAATTTGCTCGATCAGGCGGGCAAAAAATTCCCTTGCGGTCTCCCGGAACTCCCGGGGTGTCTGGGCGGTGTTGCTCAGCTCCCGGTCGCACTTTTCCCGGAAATAGTCGTCCTGCTGCTGGGCGGAGATGCGCAGGCGGGCGTACTTCTCGTCGATCCCGTCCCGCTCCATGATCCGCCGGACCCGCAGCTCCACCGGGGAAGTCACCGCCACCGTGCAGTCGCACAGCTTGTCGATCCCGGACTCGAACAGGTTGATCGCGTCCAGCGCGCACAGCTTCCCCGGGAACGCGGCGATCCGCCGCTCCAGCTCCGGGCGCAGGAAGCGGAACACAATGTCGTTGAGCTGATCCAGCCGGTCGGCATTGCCGAAGACCATCTCCCCCAGCGCCTTGCGGTTTAGCGTACCGTTGGCCTCAAAGACCTCCGCGCCGAAAGCGCCCGCGATGGCGCTGCGCAGCGCCGGGTCCGCGTTGAGCAGCTCGTAATACACCGCGTCGCAGTCCAGCGTCAGTCCGCCCAGATCCTCGATGGCCCGCAGGGCGCTGGTCTTGCCCGCGCCGGTGCCGCCGGTGATGCCAAGGACGATGTTCTCGTCCTCCACGTCCACCACGTGGAAGCCCGCCGCCTTTTTCAGCCGGTTTCCGATGGCAAGCCCCAGCCCCCGGTTGTCCGGGCATTGGGCGAGGATCTCCGTCACGCCGCTGCCGTCAAAGGTGCGCAGCGCGTCAAACACCCGCTGGGCCTGAATCTCCTTGTCCGCGGCGGGACCCAGCAGATGCGTCTCATGCCCCTGAAACAGCGAGGCAAACTCGTCGAAGCAGATCACGCCTGTCCCCTCTCCGAGCTGCTGGGCCATGGCCTGCGCGGTGCGGCGGGGATTGCCGGTGAACACGGTGACCGGCGCCTTGGGCGCGTAGTGGCGGTATTTCATCCCCGGCGCCTTGGGCTGCTCACCGTCCTTGAGGGGAGCGGTAACGGCCCGGTCCACCTCGAACTCCCCCAGCACCCGCTGAAGGTCCTCCAGCGGCAGTCCGCCGGGACGGAGCAGCCGGGGCGGCGTCACCGTCAGGTCCACAATGGTGGACTCCACACCCACCGTGCACGGCCCGCCGTCCACAATGCCGTCGATCCTGCCGGACATATCCTCGGCCACGTCCGCCGCCGTGGTGCAGCTCGGTCGGCCGGAGGTGTTGGCCGACGGCGCGGCAATGGGAACCCCCGCGTAGCGGATGATGGCCAGCGTCACCGGATGGGCGGGACAGCGCACGCCCACGGTGTCCAGCCCCGCCGTGGTGGCGTCCGGAACGACGGGCTTGCGCTTGAGGATCATGGTCAGCGGCCCCGGCCAGAAATTCCGCGCCAGCGTGTACGCCAGCGGCGGCACATCCTGGCAGAACCGGGGCAGCCACTGGGCGGAGGGAACATGGATGATGAGCGGGTTGTCCTGCGGACGGCCCTTCGCCTCAAAAATGCGGCGCACCGCGTCCGGGTCCAGCGCGTTGGCCCCCAGACCGTACACCGTCTCCGTGGGGATAGCCAGCAGGCCGCCCCGGCAGATGATGTCCGCGGCCATCTGCACCTTTTCCTCCACCACGCGCTGCTGGCCCTTGATGTTCGTCAGATCAATGAATTTCGTCTCCATGCGCTTTTACCTTCTGTCTTATGCGGGTCGGTCCCGCGTTTATTTCTCCTGTCCGCGCAGCCGCTCCGCGGTGTCCGCGGCGGTCAGCGCGTCGATCAGCTCGTCCAGATCCCCGTCCATCACGTCGTCCAGCCTGTAAAGCGTCAGTCCGATGCGGTGGTCCGTCACGCGGCCCTGCGGGAAGTTATAGGTGCGGATGCGCTCGCTGCGGTCACCGCTGCCCACCTGACTGCGGCGACGGGCCGCCTGCGCCGCGTCCCGCTTCGCAAGCTCCGCCTCGTACAGCCGGGAGCGCAGCACCTTCATGGCCTTGTCCCGGTTTTTATACTGGCTCCGCTCGTCCTGACACTCCACCACCGTCCCGGTTGGCAGGTGGGTGATGCGGATGGCGGACTCTGTTTTGTTGATGTGCTGCCCGCCCGCACCAGAGGAGCGGAACGTGTCGATCTGCAAGTCAGCGGGGTCAATGACGCACTCCACCTCCTGCGCCTCCGGCAGCACCGCCACCGTGGCGGCGCTGGTGTGGATGCGTCCGGCGGACTCCGTCTCCGGCACCCGCTGGACCCGGTGGACGCCGCTTTCAAACTTGAATCGGGACCAGGCGCCGTCCCCCTCCACCAGAAAGCTGATCTCCTTTACGCCGCCCAGCTCCGTGCGGTTTTCGCTCACAACGTCCACGGAAAAGCCCCGCCGCTCGGCGTACATCCCGTACATCCGAAACAGCGACGCGGCGAACAGCGCGCTCTCTTCTCCGCCCACGCCGCCGCGGATCTCCACCACGACGTTCCGCCCGTCCTCCGGGTCACGGGGCAGCAGCAGACGCTTCAGCTCGTCTTCCAGCCGCTCCGTCTCCGCCCGCAGAGCGGGCAGTTCCTCCTGAGCCATGGCGCGCAGGTCCGGGTCCTTCAAAAGCGCCTCGGTCTCCCGCAGGCGGTCCCCCGCCCGCTCCCACGCGAAAAACGCCTCCACCACCGGGCCAAGCTCCTTCAGTTCCCGGTTCACGTCCCGCAGACGTTCCGCGTCGCCGTAGACCGATGGGTCGCTCAGCTGCGCCTGCAGCGCGTCATACCGCGCCGCGGCCGCCCTCAATTTTTCCAGCAAGCCGATCCGCCTCCCCTCGTTTTCTCTCCGGGAAGCAGACTACCCCCGCGCCGGTTCCTCGTCCAGAAAGGCCCGCGTCTGGCGCAGGAACTCCTCCTGCCAGAAGCGATAGCCCACCGATCCGGCCCGCAGGGACACCGCCGTGCAGTGCGGGCGGGCGAGATAGGCGTCCATCTGCTGATAGACCTCCTCATTTTTCCGGTTCCCGCCCCGCAGGAGGACGTAGGACACGTTGCCCAGCGCCTGTCCGTGTTCCTTCAAAAAGCCGCGGATCACGCTGCTGCACCGCCCGGCCCACACCGGCGTGCCCAAAATCACCAGCCGGTAAGCGTCCAGCGGCTTTTCCGTCTCAAAGTGCTGGAGCAGCGCGGTGGTGCGGCGCATGGCGTCCATGCCGCTGCGGAAAAAGCCGCCAGCGCCGCTGCGGTCCACGCCGTCAGTCAGCTCCACCAGCTCGGCGTCCAGTTCCCCGGCCAGCTCCTGCATCGCAGTTCTGGTGTTCCCCGTCCGGGAGAAATACATACATAAAATGTCGCTCATAGGACCTCCTGCATCAATCGAACAGTACGGTTTTGACCATGGCAAACGCCTCGCGGACATAGTAATTCGCTCCCAGCCCCGCCAGCGGCAGCTCCGCCGGGACGCAGAACGCGTTCAGCCCCGTCCGCCGGGCCAGCAGCTGGGCGCGGACGCAGTGGAAGTCGTTGGTCACCACGGCAAACGTCCCGTTCTCCGTGTCAAAGCCTTCCGCCCGCAGCAGCGCGGTAGAATAGGCAAAATTCTCCGCCGTGCTGGTGGAGCGCTCCTCCAGCAGCAGCCGTCCGCCGTCGATCCCCCGGGCGGTCAGCGCGTCGTACATGGCGCGGGCCTCGGTGATCTCCTCGCCGGGGCCCTGCCCGCCGGAGAGCACGGCTGGCGTCTGCGGGTGGCGGCTGAGATACTCCTCCGCCGCGTCGATACGGGTGGAGAGGGCCAGCGACGGCACGGTGCCGTTCACTCCCGCCCCCAGCACGATCACCGCGTCCGCCGGATCGTCCAGATGGTCCTGCTCGCCCTGAAAGATCAGAACGGCCTCAATGGCCGCAAAGCCGACAGCTCCCGCGCAAAGGCATGCAAGGAATACCGCCTTACAGACTTTTCCTCTCCGGCTGGTCTGCGCCCAGCGGCACAAAACGGCCCACAGCAGGCAGACTCCCGCCGCTCCGGCGCACAGCCACGCGGTGAATTTCATCCCCGGGATCTGCCATATGGCAAGGGCAAGGACCGCAAATATCCCGGCCGCCGCCAGTGCGGGACGGCTCATTGAGCCGTCTCCGACAGCGTTTCCCACTTCTCATACAGCACGTCCAGCTCCGCCTGCACGGCGTCTTTCTCCGCCATGATGCCGTTTAGCTTTTCATAGTCGCAGGCCGCGTCGATCATGTCCTGATCCAGCTTCTTCAGCAGGGCCTCTGTTTCGGCGATGTGCCGCTCACAGATGACGAGCTGCTTGCGCGCGGCGGTCTGCTCCCGGCCTGTGCGGGGCGGACGCTCTGTAGCGGCTTTTTGCTTTACATCCTTTGCAGGCTTTTGATTTTGCTGCGCTTCTTTTGCCTTTTCCGCCCGGTACTGGGTAAAGCCCATGGGCCAGTCGGTGATGGTCTGGTTTTCGATCTCCCAGATGCGCGTGGCGAAGCGGTTGATGAAATACCGGTCGTGGGAGACGAACAGGAGCGTTCCGTCAAAGCTCTCCACCGCGTCCTCGATCCACTCCCGGGAGTCGATGTCCAGATGGTTGGTCGGCTCGTCGAGGATCAGGAAGTTGATCTCCTCGTCCATCAGCATACACAGCCGCAGGCGGCTCTGCTCTCCGCCGGAGAGGACGGAGACGGACTTGAATACGTCCTCGCCCCGGAAATCGTAAGACGCCAGCCGGTTCCGGGCGCTGGTCTCCGTCATGCCCTTTTTCACGGCCTGTAAATTCTCCACCAGATTCCAGTCCGGATGGTCGAAGTGGATGATCTGGGGCAGGTACGCGGTCCGGACGGCGGGACCCAGCTTGATGCGGCCCTCGTCCGGGTACTCCTCGTCCATAATCATCTTGATGAGCGTGGATTTTCCGGTGCCGTTGTCGCCGATCAGGGCAATGCGCTCGCCGCCCTCCACCTTCAGGCTGATCCCGTCGAACAGGCGCTTCGTCCCGAAGGACTTGGCGACATTGCGCAGCGTCAGCACCTCGTCGCCCTTGAACTCCACCGTGGCGAAGCGGGCGTCCATCTTCCGGCGCTTGGTGGGCTTGTCCGTGGTGCGCATCCGCTCGATGCGCTTTTCCATGGAGAACGCCCGCTTGTACATGGCGTCGTTGCCCATGAACGCCCACAGGCGCAGGCGGTCTGCCGCCTCGGTGAGCTGGTGGATCTTGGCCTGCTCCTTCTCGTACTGCTTCAGCTTTTCCTGATACCGCTTTTCCTTTTCCACGGCGTAAAAGCTGTAATTTCCGCTGTAAAACTCGGCCTTTCCGCCGTTGATCTCGATGATCCGGTTCACCGCCCGGTCCAGAAAGTATCGGTCGTGGGAGATGGCCACCACCGTGCCCTTGAAGCGGGAGATGTAATCCTCCAGCCACTCGGTGGCATGAAGATCCAGATGGTTGGTCGGCTCGTCCAGCAGCAGCACGTCCGTGTCCTCCAGGATCAGCCGCCCCAGATTCACCCGGGTCTTTTCCCCGCCGGAGAGTCGGTCAAACGGCTCCGCCCGCATGGCGGCGCTGATGGAAAGGCCGTTGGCCACCTTGTTGACGGCCACTTCCGTGTCGTACCCGCCGAAAGTCTCAAACTTCTCCGTCAGCGCGCCGTACCGCCGCAGCAGCGCTGGGTCGCTCTCACCCTCGGCCATGCGGCGGGCAAGCTCCTCCATCTCCCCCGCCAGCGCAGAAAGGCGGGCGAAGGCTGTGCGCAGCACGTCCTCCACCGTGTACCCCTCCGGGTAGACCGGGATCTGGGAGATCAGCCCCATCCGGTGTCCCTTCGCCAGCGAAACGGTCCCGGCGTCATAGTCGATCTCGCCGGTGAGAATGCGGAACAGGGTCGTCTTCCCGGCCCCGTTGGGGCCGAGGAGGCCCACCCGCTCCCCTTCGTCGATCTGAAAGGACAGTCCGTCCAGTATTTTTTTCTCCAAATCGAAGGACTTGACCAGCCCCTCTACCTGTATTTCTACCATAGATGTTCCTTAAGCCTGATAATTCTGCTCCCGCAAAAAGGCAACGATCGTCTCAAAGTGCATGGAGAAGTGCGAAGCCTTGACCAGTACGCTGGTGTCCGGCTCGAACTGGCGCAGGATCTCCGCCTGTGCCGCGTCCTTGTCCGGAAAGTGGACAGCGCTGCCGCCGGAGGCCAGCGTCCCCTCGGCGATCTTCTCCGCTTTCCGACCGATGGCGATCACCATGTCGATGCCCAGCATTGCCGCCAGCGCGCCGATGTTGTAATGGGCGGCCTCTCCGTGCTCGCCCAGCTCGCCCATGTCGCCCAGAATGGCGACCTTGCGGCTGCCGGTGCTCTTGGCCAGCACCTCCAGCCCAGCGGCCACCGACTGGGGATTGGCGTTGTAGCAGTCGTTGAGAATGATGCGCTGGCCCGGCAGGCGGATGATCTCCATGCGGCTGCCCACGCCCTGAAACGCGGCCACGCCGGAGACGATCTGCTCATGGGTCAGGCCCAGCCGCTCGCCCACGGCCACGGCCATGGACGCACAGTACGCCAGATGGCGGCCCGGGGCGCGGATGGTCAGCTCATATTCGTCCCGCGCCGTGGTGACGCGGCAGGTAATGCCGTCCAGCCCGTGGTCGCTCAGGTCCGTGATGCGGACGCCGCAGTGCTCGGACTGGCCGCAGCGCAGCGTGGTGAACGGCAGGTCCAGCGTGTTGAGCAGGGCGTCGTCCCCGTTGAGCACGGCGGCGCCGTCCGGCTTGAGAAACTCAAAGATCTCACTCTTCGCCTTCAGGATGCCCTCCCGGCTGCCCAGAAATTCAATGTGTGCGTCGCCGATGTTGGAGATGACGGCAATGTCCGGCCGCACCATCTCGCCCAGATAGCGGATCTCGCCGAAGTGGTTCATGCCCGTCTCGATCACCGCCGCCTGATGCTCCGGCGCAAGCTGGAGAAGCGTCAGCGGCGTGCCGATGTCGTTGTTGAAGTTCTCCGGCGTTTTCAGCACGTTCAGCCCCTGCGAGAGGACCGCGGCGATCATCTCCTTCGTGGTGGTCTTGCCCACCGAGCCGGTGATCTGAACGAACGGAATGTTGAATTTCGCGCGGTAGGCTCCTGCCAGCGCCTTGAGGGCGAGGCGGGTATCGTCCACCTTGATGTAAAACCGGTCCGGGCGCAGATCCTCCGGCAGGCGGGCGCACAGAACGCCGGCCGCGCCGCTGTCCAGCGCCGCTTCAATGTAGTCGTGTCCGTCAAAATTTTCGCCCTTGAGCGGGATGAACAGGCACCCGGCCGCGAGCCGGCGGCTGTCCGTGCTCACCGCGGACACCTCCGGCGCGTCCTCCCGGGGATTCCACCACACTCCGCTGACGGCGCTCTCGATTTCTCTGACGGTCATCGGCTGCATATGCTCTTCCTCCCCTTCAAAGACAGCTCCACGATCTGCTCGCACAGCTCGTTGTACCCAATGCCCACCGCCGCGGCCTCCTTGGGCATCAGGCTGGCCTGCGTCAGTCCGGGCAGAGAGTTGATCTCAAGACACCATGGCACGCCGTTCCCGTCCAGAATGAAGTCCGACCGGGAATAGACGCTCAGCCCCAGCAGACGGTGGAGCGCCAGCGCCATGCCGCCGATCTCCTCCTGCTGGGCCGGGGTGATGTTGGCGGGGCAAAGCTCCTGCGCGCCGCCGGACTGGTACTTGGCCGCGTAGTCGAACATCCCCTCGGCGGGAATGACCTCCACCGCCGGGAGCGCCCGGTCGCCCAGCACGCCCGCAAAGATATCCCGGCCCGTGATCTTCTCCTCCACGAGGACCTGACCGTCAAAGCGCAGCGCGTCCAGCAGGGCGGTCTTCAGCTCCTCCTTTGTGTCCGGCAGGTAAACGCCCAGAGAGGACCCGCCTCCCGGCGTCTTTACCACGCAGGGCAGTGGCAGTTCCTCCACAAGGGCGGGGACCTCCTCCCGCGTGTACTGCACCAGCCGCCACTTGGGCGTGCGGATGCCCGCGGCGTCCATCATCCGCTTGGTGGCCACCTTGTCCATGGCCATGGCGGAGGCCAGATGGCCGGAGCCGGTGTACGGGATGCCCAGCAGATCCAGCGCCGCCTGGATGCGGCCGTCCTCGCCGCACTCCCCGTGCAGTCCGACGAACACCAGATCCGCCAGCGCGCACACCTCCAGCACGTTTTTGCCCAGCATGCTGGCGCTCTGATCCTTCCGGCTGCGGCGCACCGCCGCCAGATCCGGTGCGTCGGAGCGGATCGCCGCGCCGCCGCAGCGGCCGTCCGGCGCGTCGAACAGCGCTTCCAGCGGTCCGTCGTAATCCTCCAGACCCATAAACATATCCACCAGCACGGCGCGGTGCCCGTTCTCCCGCAGCGCCCTGCAAACAGCCGTCCCCGTTACCAGCGAGACCTCCCGCTCGGTGGACAGCCCTCCGGCCAACACAACGATTTTCATGGGTTTCTCCCTTCCGCCGCCGCCGCGGCCCGACTGGTTCCTCCCGCACAGCGGGACGGTCCGCCCTTGGGCGGACCCAGCCTAAACTATTTCAATCTGTATTAGTTTAGCACAGTTCTTCCATAAATACAAGCACAGGAACCCGCCGGAAGCATCTTTCGGCGGGTCCCTGCGTAGTTTTATTTCTTTTTCAGCGCATCCAGTCCAGCAGGCCGGGCTTTTCGCCCTCCAGCAGCGTCCCGGCGGCGCAGAGCATCCGGGCCGCGTCGGCGCGGGTCATGGGCTGGCTGAGCGTGCCGCTGCCAAAGCTGCCAGCCGCCATCACGCTGACGGCCTCCAGATTGCCCACGGCCTGCGCCGCCCACGAGGGCGCGGCGTCCCGTCCGGCGTACCATGTCTCCAGATCCACGTCGCCCACGGACAGCACCCGGTCCAGCATGGCCGCGGCCTCGTTGAACGTGACCGGCTCGGCGCTGCAGAACGCCGCGCCCGTCTCCGTGGACACGCCGCGGACGATGCCCTCCGCCAGTCCGGCGGCGGCGTAGGCCTTGGCCCACGTGGGAATTGCCGCGTCGTCAGAGAAGCCGGTCATCGTCACCGCGTCCGCCGGAAGCTCCGCCAGCTCCATGGTCATGGCCAGAAATTCGCCCCGGGAAACGGTCCGCTCCGGCTCGAAATAGTAGCTTCCGCCCATGCATGCGCCGGTGAACACGCCCCGCTCCGCCAGATACTGGGCCGCAGCGGCGGCGGGACTGTCCTGCGTGTCCTGATAGGCGACGCCGGACTTCGTTTTCTCCACCGTCACCGTCACTTCCGCCGGGGCGGAAACGTTGCCGTCCTCGTCCGTGGCCACGTAGGTGAAGCGGTCCTTGCCGACCTTGCCGTCGGCGGGGGTGTAGGTGAACGTATCGCCGGAGATAGAGACCGTTCCCCGCTTCGGTGCCTCCGCCACGGAGAAGGTCAGCGCGCCGCCCTCCTCATCCACAGCCAGGAACTGGGCGCGGTAAGGGATGTTGCGGTACGTGCGGATGGACACCGCTTTTGCGATGGGCGCGCCGGGGACCGTCTCCGCCGGCTCCTCCGCCTTTTTGCCGAACAGCGCCTGCGCCGGGACCGCCGCCGCCAGCAGCAGCGCCGCCAGCAGGACCGGCATGATGATGCGTCTATTTTTCAGCTTCAAGAAAACACGACCTCCTGTTGTAAAATCTGTGCGGAGATAGTGTTTGCCGCTGTCTGCGGATTATGCGGAAAAACCGCGCTGCGCTTTTCACTCGGAATACGACAGCGCATTTCGAAGCTCGAGCATCTGCGCGTGCCCATTCAGATCCTCCGCATCTTCAGAAAGCAGCTTCATCATTCTGACAAGATCGGTCATGTGCGCCTGACTTTTCGCCGGTTCTGCAATGAGATATCCTGAAACTCCCCTGCAAATCAGAGAATCTGCTTCCTTGTTCGTGCCTTTGGCCATCAAATGATACGCCTGCTGAAACGTGTGAAAGGAAGCGGTGCCGTCCCAGTACTCGCTTGCATCGCCATGGGAGAGGTACGCCGAAAATCGGGTATACGCGTCAAGTGCCGCCGCCTGAGCAAGTTCCTTTACATCCTCCCTGCTGTTCTTTTCTGCGAGCCATAGAAAGGCAAATGCAAATGTGGACACGGCAAGACACAGGATCAAAACAGTCTCCGCGCGTTTTCTTCTCATGCGGCACCTCCACAGCTTGTCGTTTCATTCTACTGCCCCTATATTACGATATTTCCATATCCCCTTGCAACAGCAAAAAAAGGCAGCGCGGCCGGGAGCTTCCCGTCCGCGCTGCCTTTTCCCGTGTTTTCACAGTCCCATCCCAGAAGCGGTAAAAGTACGGTACAACCGCCCCTTTACGCCTTGGCAGGCGCTTCGCCCGAATCCCCAAAAGCCTTGATAGCCCTCGCGTTTTCGGCTTTCTTCTCCTCGATAGCGTCCTTCAGGAGCATATCCTTCACCTTCATGAGCCGGATGGTGGTGGAGCGGTCGTTCTCGTCCAGCTTCATGTTGATATACCGGATGGTCTCCTGTGTGTTGGGGATGACCACGTACTCCAGCGCGTTGACGCGGCGGCGGGTCTTTTCGATCTCCTCCGCCATCAACTGGGCGGACTTCTCCACCTGCGCCAGCTTCAGCATCTTGCGGAACACCTTGCCCAGCGCGTCCACCGCCGTGTCCAGCTCGCCGGAGGTGGCGGCAAAGCCGTAAGGATAAATGTCGCTGTCCGACTGCGTTTTCGTCTTGAAATCGTAGACCGGGACGTTTACCGACATGATGTTCTGAAAGCCCATGGTCAGCTCCACGCTCTGCTTGGGATAGATCAGCGCCTGCTCCATCGCCTCCGAACTCATGAGCGCGGAGGCCACGGTGAACGCACCGTGGACGGTCATCAGCTCCTCCTCGACCTCCGCCCGCAGGCCGCGAACCTCCCGGACGGTCTCCAGAAACTGCTTCATCAGCTCGTCCCGCTTGTCCTTGAGCAGCTTGTGGCCCCGCTGGGCCGTGCGCAGCTTGCCCTTGAGCCGGGTCAGCTCCATGCGGGTGGGGTTCACATTGAGTTTGGGCATACTTCCCCTCCCCCCTTACGCTTTGTCCTTCGGCCAGTACTTTTCGATCAGCTCCGGCTTGATCCGCTTCAGCTCGCTCTTGGGCAGGATGCTCAAAAGCTCCCAGCCCAGATCCAGCGTCTCCTCAATGGAGCGGTTTTCGTCGTAGCCTTGGTTGACATAACGCTTTTCAAACTCGTCCGCGAACTTGGCGTACAGCAGATCCGTGGGCGTCAGGGCCGCCTCGCCCAGAATGCTCATCAGCTCCTTGTTGTCCTTGCCGGTGGAATAGGCGGCAAAGAGCTGGTTCATGGTCCCGGCGTGATCCTCGCGGGTCTTGCCCGCGCCGATGCCCTTGTCCTTCAGGCGGGACAGGCTGGGCAGCACGTCCACCGGCGGGTGGATGCCCTTGCGGTACAGCTCACGGGAGAGGATGATCTGGCCCTCGGTGATATAGCCCGTCAGGTCGGGGATGGGGTGGGTCTTGTCGTCCTCCGGCATGGTCAGGATG
>CAKTMK010000006.1 GCA_934574045.1 uncultured Oscillibacter sp.
AAGCTGTACCGCAGGGCCGTCATGAAGTTGAGCAGAAAGCCGTTGGCCTGCGTTTTCCACTGCTGCGCCCAGATGCCCACGGTGGGCAGCAGCGGTGTGCAGAAAAACGCGTACAGAAACACCAGCATCGCAGCCCACGAGCCGACTACCGTTCCCCGGCGCAGATGCTGGCGGCCCTTGGGTTGCCGGGGCGGGAGCGCCAGCAGCAGCAGATAGCCCGCCAGAATGGCCGCCGCGATCCAGATATTCCGGTCCGGCGTGTAATCATAGCTGGCGGCCACGTTGGCCGCGGTCCCCAGCGTCATCAGATCCACCGGAAAGATGATCCGCCCCCGGAAGGCCAGCACATAGTGGTTGGCAAGGCCGAACAGGAAGCACAGCGTCACCGCCAGCGCCGCCCCAGCCTTGGGCCGCCCCGTCAGCAGGCGGGCCAGCCAGAAGATCAGATAGTACCACGCGGCGGAAAACAGGAGCTGCGTGCCGTTGAGCGCGGTGAACGGGTCGTTTTCGTTGAGATATTCCACGCAAAGATACGCGATCCACGGTCCCAGCAGGAACAGGAGCCGCGCGGGCGTGCGGGGATCGAAGATCCAGCCGCGCAGCCGGCGGCGCAGGCGGGAGGGCTTTTTCTCCGGCGCGGCTGTTTCCGGCGCGTCCGTCTCCGGTACGGCGCCGTCCGGGGGCGCGGCGCTCTCCGGCGGGAGCGCCGCCGGGGCGTCCTCCGGGCGGGCGGCGGCACGCGCCGCTTCGGTCTGCGGTGTCAGGGGTTCGGTCTGCAAGGGATACGCTCCTTTCGTGGAAAAACGGCAGGCGGCTCTTGCGCCGCCTGCCGTACAGGTCCTTATGTCACTTATGCAGCAGGGGGGACAGCGGCTTATAGATCAGGAAGCACAGCGCCACGTCCAGCAGTCCCTTCATGAAGGTGAACGGCATATTGAACGTGATCAGGCAGTCCAGCAGTCCGTTGGCGGAGGGGCGGATGGCCTGATACATCCCGATGACGGCGTCGATGGGCATAAACTTGGTGTAGATGGGGTAGATCAGATAGTAATTCACCGGCACGGACAGGGCCGCCATGGCCGCCGCGCCCACCAGCGCACCGATCAGCGCGCCCTTGCGGCTCTTATGGTTCTGAAACCGCTGGTAGATCAGGCCCGCCAGCCCCGTGAAGATGGCGCCGAGCATGAAGTTGCTCAGCTCGCCCACACAGCCCGTGCTGGTGCGCAGGCAGTTGATGAGGTTCTTCACCAGACAGACGGCCACGCCGTACCACGGGCCGATGCTGAACGAGGCCAGCAGGGCGGGCAACTCGGAAATGTCCATCTTGATGAACGCGGGCATGAACGGCACGGAGAAATCCACGAACATCAGCACCGCCGCCACCGCGCTGAGCATGGCGGTCACGGTGATGCGGTGGGTCCGGGATCTGGCCGCCGCGCGGCCATTGGCTGTGGTTTCCAGTTGAGACATAAAAATACACTCCCTTTTCAGCTTGAAAACACCTTGAGTACGGAGTCTCCCCAAGGTGAACAAGCAACAAAGGAGCGCACAAACGGCGCGGCTCTGCCGCAATGATCTTCTTCCATCCAGACTGTTGTCTCCGCGCCGGAGACTTCACTGTCGGTCCCGGAGTTTCACCGGGTCAGCGGCCATCCGATGGACGGCCGGTCGCGGACTTTACCGCCGGTGGGGAATCGCACCCCGCCCTGAAGACGCGTATTCAGTTGCTTTCTGAAACGCATTATAAGCCACTCCCTTTCAAAAATCAAGAGGAAAATCCATGCTCCGCCGCAAAAATACAAAAAGGCGGAAAACTGTAAAATTTTGCTTTACAAATGAGAACGTCTGTTCTATAATGGGAGATACTTCAGGGCCGCCTGCGGGGCGGGCCTGTCTTTGGGAGGGTGCGATGCGAGGAAGACCGTCGGCCTGCTGCTTCACCGGCCACCGCCCCGGCAAGCTGCCGTGGGGCTATGCGGAGGACGATCCGCGCTGCATCGACCTGAAGCGGCGGCTGCGCGACGCGGTGGAGACCGCCTACGCAGAGGGGTACTGCCACTTTCTGTGCGGCATGGCGCAGGGGTGCGACCTATACGCCTGCGAATGCGTGCTGGCCCTGCGGGACCGCCACCCGGAGGTGACGGTGGAGGCGGCGCTCCCCTGCCCCACGCAGGCAGACGCATGGCCCGCGCCCCAGCAGGTACGCTACCGCCGCCTGCTCTCCCGCTGCGATTATGAGACGATGGTCTCCGCCGCGTACAGCCCAAGCTGTATGCAGCGGCGGGACCGGTATATGGTGGACCATGCGTCGCTGCTCATCGCCATGTTCGACGGCAGCGCCGGCGGCACGCGCTATACGGTGGAATACGCCATGCGGCGCGGCATTGACGTGGTGGACCTGCCCATCGTGGAGGAACGGAAATGAAAGCACTGACGCTCAACGCCCCCGCCAAGCTGAACCTGACGCTGGACATTCTCCGCCGCAGGGCGGACGGGTATCACGATCTGGAGATGGTGATGTTCTCCGTGGACCTGTGCGACCGGGTAACAGTGCGCCTGCGGGAGGACGGGAATATCCTCGTCCGCGCTCCGGGGACGGACCTTCCCGCTGGCGAGGACAATCTGGCCGGAAAGGCCGCCCGTGCATTTTTCAATGAGACCGGCAGCACTCCGGGGGCGGACATCACGCTGGAAAAGCGCATCCCGGCGCAGGCCGGGATGGGCGGCGGCAGCTCCGACGCGGCGGCGGTGCTCCGGGCGCTGCGGGCGCTGACCGCCCCGGCGCTCCCGCTCCGGCGGCTGGAGGAACTGGGCGCGCAGATCGGCAGCGACGTGCCCTACTGCGTCCACGGCGGGACCGTCCTCGCTCAGGGGCGGGGCGAACGGCTGACGGACTGGCCGGACGTTCCCCCCTGCGCCATCGTCGTGTGCAAGCCGGACTTCGGCCTGTCCACACCCGCCCTCTTCGGCCGGGTGCGGGTGGACGCGCTGGGTCCCCGCCCGGACCATGGGGCCATGCTGCGGGCGCTGCGGGCCGGGGACCTGAGCGCCGCCGCCGCGCAGGCAGTGAATGTCTTTGAGGAGGTCCTCACGCCCAAGGAGGGTGAAACGATCCACGCGATCCGGCGGCAGATGCTCGCCTGCGGCGCGTTGGCCGCGCGGATGACCGGCTCCGGGCCGACGGTGTTCGGCCTGTTCCGGCAGGCGGAGGACGCCGCCCGGGCGTTCAAGGCCCTGTGCCCCCGATTTTCCCAGACCTTTCTGACCCGTCCGCTGGCCGCGCCCGCTGGGGAGGTATAATTTTTCCCGGACCTGTCCAGACTTTTCCTGTGGCCAAACGGCCCGTACATCGCCCGCCTTGGGCGGGCACAGGAAAAGGACGGTAACGTAACGATGGTATGTACAACAAAGCGGCGGAGCCGCCGGACGCGCCGCGTTCTGGAGCTGGCGCTGGGGCTGGGCCTTGCCGCCGCGCTGATCTGGGGCAACATCTCCCTCCACCGCCAGCAGGCGCTGGCGGACCGGGTGGTACGTCTGCACATTCTGGCCAATTCGGACTCCGAGGAGGATCAGGCGCTGAAGCTGCAGGTCCGGGACCGCGTTCTGGACCGCGCTGCGGAGATCCTGACGGAGTCGGCGGACCGGGCGGCGGCGGAGCGCGCCCTGCGCGCCGCGCTGCCGGAGCTGGAGAGCCTTGCGGCGGACGAGATTGCCCTGCGGGGCTATGACTACCCCGTGACGGCGGAGCTGGCCGACACGGCGTTCCCCACTCGGGAATACGACGGCTTTGCCCTTCCCGCCGGGCGGTATCTGGCGCTGCGGCTGGTCATCGGCGCGGGCGAGGGGCATAACTGGTGGTGCGTGGTGTTTCCTCCGCTGTGCACCGCCGTCTCCTCCGACCTTGCCCAGACGGCCATGGCCGCCGGCCTAACCGAGGACGACGTGCAGCTCATCACGGAGTCGGAGAGCGGCTACGTGCTGAAGTTCAAGTCCATCGAGCTTTGGGAGTCCCTCCGGGCGCGGCTGGCTCCGGAGGAGTGAGCCGCCTGTCGGATGTGGCCGCCGGAACGCGTCTTTTCCCCCGCGCCGCATATCGTCTCCTCTGTCGTTCCGCACTCTTGCGGCAGCAGACATCCGCGAAAGCAAAGCCAACCGTCTGCCAAGCCGAGGGCAGGCCGCCCGTGCAAGCGAAGCAGATGCCTGCAGCGATGGGCTGCCGCCCCGCGCCGTTCCGCGCGCTGCCCGCATTCCCAGCCGGATATGACCGCGGCTCGTCCAAAAACATATCCCCCGTCCAAACGGCCGAAAGACAATACGCAGACCCGCCCGACGGAGCAAGTGCTCCGCCGGGCGGGTCTGTACATTTTTCTCTGCTCGCTTTCCGGCGCGATATCCGGCGATACGGCGAAGCTGTTCGGGCGTTCTGCCCGCGCCGCGCATCATTTCTCTGCCATTGCGCACATACTGCACTTTCAGCGGAAAAGCTGCTCACGAGGGCGAAACAGCCGCTTGCTGAAGCCGGAACATCCGTCCGCAGCCCCCGTCTCCGGGGTACCGCCCGCTGTCGAGGACAGCGGCGCTCAGCTCTTTTTCAGCTGGAAGCGGCTGACCAGCTCGCGCAGCGTCTGCGCCTGAGCGGACAACTCCTCGCTGGACGCAGCGGTCTCCTGCGCCGTGGCGCTGTTGGTCTGCACCACGTGGGAGATCTGCTCCACGCCCGCGGCCACCTGTGTGATGGAGTTTGCCTGCTGGTCGGTGGCCCGCTCGATCTGATCGACGGACCCGGTGACGGCCTTGATATTGTGCGCGGTGGAATCCAGCGAAGCCGCCGTCTCGTCCACCAGCGCGCTCCCGCGCTGAACCGCCTGCGTGGACGCCTGGATCAGCGCGGCGGTATTCTTGGCCGCCTCGGCAGACTTGCCCGCGAGGTTGCGCACCTCGTCCGCCACCACGGCGAAGCCCTTGCCCGCCGTACCGGCCCGGGCGGCCTCCACGGCGGCGTTCAGCGCCAGAATGTTGGTCTGGAACGCGATGTCCTCAATGGTCTTGATGATCTTGCCAATCTGCTTGGACTGCTCGTCGATGTCGTTCATGGCGGAGATGAGCTGCTGCATCCGCTCGTTGCTCTCGGTCACGCGGCTCGCTGCGGCGCCCATGTCGCCGCTGACGCGGCGGAAATCCTCTGCATTGGCCTTCACCTGATGGGACAGGTCCTCGATGGTGGCGGACAGCTCCTCCACCGCGGAGGCCTGATCCGACGCGCCGCGGGAGAGCGTCTGCGCGCCGGAGGCAAACTGCTCGGCGTGGGCCGTGACCTGATCGGACGCCTCGTCGATGCGGGAAAGCGTGTCGTTCATGGACACGGAGATATTCTCCAGCGCGGCCTTGATGCTCTGGAACTCGCCCTGATACTCCCGGGTGAGGGTGAAATCCAGCTGGCCGTCTGCGATCTGATTAAGGACGGCGGTGATCTCGCCGATGTACTCCACGTAGTCGTGGAGGCGGCTGACCGTCTTGCCGAAATTGGCGGCCAGCGTGCCAAACTCGTCGCCGGAGCGGTGATCCAGCTCGGCGCTCAGGTCGCCGTCTGCAATGCGGCGGGCCACCGCGTCCAGCTTCTTCACCGGGACGATGACGACCCGGCGGATCAGGAAGAACACCAGCGCCACCATCACCACGATCGCCACGACGGAGATGACCGCCAGCAGCGCCGTCAGAGACTGCATATCCTGCAGGATCTCCGCCCGGGGCACGTACGTCACCGCGATCCACGCGCAGTCCGGCACCTGCTCCACGGCAAGGCAGATGTCCTGCCCGCCGGAACGGCAGGTCTGAAGACCGAAGCTGCCGCTTGCGATCCACTGCGCCGCCTGCGCATAGAGGGACCCGGCAGGCTGGTCGGAGAGATACGTGCCCACCAGAGAGTCATCCTGATGTCCGATAATCATGCCGGTATTCCCGTCGATCAGGAACGCGCCGCCGGTCTTTTCGATCCGCACGTCCCGGACGATGCCGGAGATGGCATCCAGCCGGATCTCCGCCGCGGCCACGCCGCGGGTGCCGCCGCTCTTGTAGTGCAGCGCCGCCGAGGCGCTGACCACGTTGCTGCCGGAGTTTTCATCCAGAAACGCCGAGCCGATAATAAAGCTGTTGGAAAGCAGGCCCTCCTGATACCAGACCGTGCCCTCCGCGCCCTTTCCGGCGCTGGCCGGACGGCTGCTGTGAACATAGTCGCCGGCGGTGGTGACGAAATAGATGCCGTCCGGGAACGCGTCGTTCCGCCCGGCGGTGTGGGCCACATAGGACCGCTCCTGCTCCGGCGTCATGGAGAGATACTCCAGCGCGTCCCGTTCCGCGTCCAGCGTGGCCACGATGTCGTTCATCCAGGCGTGGACCGTGCTGACCACGCTGGCGGTATTGGCCGTGAGCAGCGCGTCGCTCTTTTCCAGCAGGATGCGGGACGTGGCCGCCTGAACCGAGATCAGGATGCCGGCGATGACCACGATGATGAGCGGGATCATCACGCCCAGCAGCTTTCCCTGCACGCCCATGCTCCGCCCGCCGGACCGGCCGGGTCTGGCGCTCCGGGGGCTTTTCGGCGCGGCGCTCCCCTTCTTTTTCCGGAGGTGAAATTTGAACTTGGGACTGCCCGTTTTTTCCTTCCCGGCGGATGTGACCATTGCTCCCGCTCCCTTTCCTCTCTGATTCTAGGATTCTAGCCGCTTCTCCGCAGGCCGCGTGTCCGTCCTCTGCGTACGTTTCCGCTGATTTTTCACGTACGCTGCACACGGTCTGATGAAATTTTAGAAAAACAAATACAAAGCCACATTTATTATAGTCATTGTGCATCAGAAATACAAGGAGATTCTACAAAATTTTTCAGTCCTTTCCACAATCTTCAAGAACCAAAACATGGGCGCACGCGCAAAAAAACGCGCCGCCCCTATCGGGCGGCGCGCATCCGCGCGACCAGCGCTTCCATCTGCTCCGCAGGCGTATCCTGTATGGTCAGGAGAAGCCGCCTGCGCTGCTCGGGCGAATACCCGTCGTAGATCCGCGCGGCCTCCGCATCCTCCCGCAGCAGCGCGCCGAACGCCATGGCTGCCGCGATCCCGCTGTCCATCCGCATCACCTCGCTGCCAGTATGCCCAGCCGCCGGAAAAAGTATGCGTCCGGGCATGAGGCTGCCCCCGGACGGCGGGAAATCCGTCCGAGGGCGTGGAAAAAAGGAGGCTTGGGGAAATGTAAGTCAGGAAATAGGAGGGTTTGACAAAAGGTCTGTCGGGAGGGGGCGGGTCAGATCACCACGCGGCCAGACGGCGGCCCAGATCGCGGCAGGACTCCTGCATGGCGTCGTCCGGCGCCTCGTTGGCCATCAGGCCGTTCTCGTCCAGCAGGTTGGCGCCCGCGTTGTCGCAGCGGCTGCACCAGTCGCGCATCCACTGGCCGTCGCCCCAGCCGTAAGAGCCGAACAGGGCGATGTTCTTGCCGCTCAGGGAGCTTTCCAGCGCCTCGAAGGCAGGCTCGAACTCCGTCTCCTCCAGCTGCTCGCTGCCCATGGCGGGGCATCCGAACGCCACGGCGGAGAACTCGGAGAACCGGGCAGGAGAGAACTCGCCGATGCCCATCAGGACAGCCTCGCCGCCGGCGGCCTTGACGCCCTCCTCGATGCACTTGGCCATGGTCTCCGTGTTGCCGGTGCCGCTCCAGTAAACGATCGCGATCTTGCTCATAATGTGTGCTTCCTTTCTGCAATCAATGCTCAATATTCTTACTTTACGCCGCCACGATCAGCTCCCGCAGGGGAACGCCCCGGGCCAACAGCCGCTGGTAAAGCGCCGTGCAGCGATGATAACGGGAAAAGAGGGCCTGCGCCTGCTCCGGGTCGCCGTAAGCCTTCCAGCAGCCCGCGCAGGTGAAATTCCGCCCGCCGTATCGGATGAAGCCCTTCACATCCTCCAGCGGATAACCCAGAAAAACGCCGATCTCATGGGGAAACTCCTCCGCGCAGCGCAGCCGCCGGGAGAGCTGGGTAAGCATATCTCCGCAGCCGCCGGGGCGGTACCCCGCGCCGCGCAGGAACGCCTGCGTCTCGCCGTCCGCCAGAAGCGCGGCAAGCTGCCGCTCCCGGTAGACATAGACCAGCAGCGCCCCGTCCTTGGGGCAGAGCTTCAGCACCCGCACGCTCAGCCCGCTGCGGGCCACCGTCCGGCCCCACGCGGCCACCGTCCGGCAGGCCGCGGCCAGATCCTCCCCGCGCCAGCGGAAAAGGCTGGCCGGCTTCACGCCCGCAAGCGTGGGCGCGCACTGGGCCGCAAGGACCTGCTCAAAGCTGCGCTGCATCATGGCCTCCCCTTCCTCCGTTCGGTGTGCGTTGCAGTTAGCTTTAACTAACCTCGCCGCCGGAAAAATCGGCCCGCGGCCGTTAGCAGCGATTAGCCGTAACTAACCTCTGGCGTTAGGATACCAGACCGCAGGGGCTTTGTCAAGAGGAAACGGAAAAATTTCCGGCGGCTTTCCGTCCGGGCCGGATTTTTGGATTGACATTCCGCCCCGTGTCCCCTATGATACAACCATTGTTGCAAAGCAAATCTCCGCGGCGCTCCGGCCCCGCGGCGTCAAGGGAGCGCGGATCTTTATGGGCATCATTCTGGGGATCGACATCGGCGGCTCGACCACCAAGATCGTGGGGCTGGACCGGGAGGGAGCCGTTTCGGCCATGCTGCGGGTGCGGGCGGAGGACCAGCTCACGTCCCTGTTCGGCGCGCTGGGGAATTTCCTCACCACCAACCGTCTCGCCTTGAGCGATGTGGAGCGGGTGGTCCTCACCGGCGTGGGCGCGTCGTATGTGAACGGGGATATTTACAGTCTGCCCACCCGGCGGGTCTCGGAGTTCAACGCCAGCGGCACCGGCGCGCTGGCCCTGTCCGGCCAGCCGGAGGGCGTGGTGGTAACCATGGGGACCGGGACCGCTTTCCTCTGGGCCAGCAGCGGAAAGGTGGAGCACCTGTGCGGCAGCGGCATCGGCGGCGGCACGCTGGGAGGGCTGTGCCATAAGCTGGTGGGCGTGGAGCGGTTCTGCCAGATCAAAAAGCTGGCCGGCAGCGGCTCGCTGAGCCGCGTGGACCTGCGCATCGCGGACATCACCACCGACCACGCGACCACGCTGGACCCGGAGATGACCGCCGCCAACTTCGGCAATCTGGCCGAGGACGCCGCCCCCGCCGATCTGGCCGCGGGCGTTGTGAACCTCGTCCTGCAGGCCATCGGCACCATGACGGTGCTGGCCTGCCGCAGCTGCGGGACGAAGACCGTGATCCTCACCGGCTCCGTCACCACCCTCGATCAGGCCGCACCCACCTTCCGGGACTTTGAAAAGCTCTACGGCATCCATTATATCATCCCGGAGAACGCAACGTTTGCCACCGCCATCGGCGCGGGGCTGTACAGCCTGAAAACGGAGCGGCCCTGAGCCGCGCCCGATAAAAAACGCAGAAACCGAAGCGGGTCCCGCGCATACGCGCGGGACCCGCTTCTCCGTTTGTTTTGAGCCGCCCGTGAACGTGAACAGCCGCCGGACGTTACTGCGCGCTCAGCGTCCTTTGCAGATACGCACGCATCTCCGTCTTGGAGCGGACGGCGTGCGCGCCGTCGATCACGGCCTGCTTTTCCGCCTCCGGCAGCGCGGCGAAGCGCTCCATGGCGGCGCTGTCCTGCGCCAGCGCCATGCTCATGCCCAGCGGAAGATCCGTTCTTTCCATGTCCGATCACCTCAGGGCCAGTTTTGCCCGGTCCCGCAGATCTTATGCGTCCCGCCGCAGGGGCAGCTCCTGAAAGATCCCGGACTCCAGCCGCTCGTACTCCTCCGGCGCCTTCACGCGGCGCATTTTCTTCGCGTACTTCTCCCCGCCGTCAAACCGCTCAATGAGGTAGAACCACAGCTCCTTCATCCGCTGCGCCGCCGGTCCGGCGGAGCCATAGGCCGAACGGTAGCCGTCATAAAGCGTCCGGGTGAACGTCTGAAGCTCCTCCCGTCCGGCGGCGGGACCGCCCCGCAGGCGGCGCGGCAGCGCCGGGTCCGCAGCGGCGCCCCGCCCGATCATCACGCCGGACACCGCCGGGAAGCGGCGCAGGATGTCCGAAACGTCCTCCGGCTTCTTCAGGTCTCCGTTGTACGCCACCGGCACGGGGCTGTCCGCCAGCGCCTGCGCAAACGCGTCCAGATGCACCGGCCCCCGGTAAAATTCCTCCCGCAGGCGGGGGTGGACGATCAGCTCGCAGATGGGATAGCGGCGGAAGATCTCCAGCAGGCGTGGCAGCTCCGCCGTGTCCCGGTAACCGATCCGGGTCTTGACCGAGACCGGCAGGCACACTCTGGAAAACACCGCGTCCAGAAACGCATCCAGCTCGTCCGGCCGCAGCAGGAAGCCCGCGCCCTTTCCCTTGGCGGTGACGGTGCCGGAGGGACAGCCCAGATTCAGATTCACTTCGCCGTAGCCCAGCTCCGCCATCCGTTCCGCCGCCCAGAGGAAATCCTCCGCCCGCCGGGTCATCACCTGCGGCACGGTAGGCACTCCCGCGTTCTGCTCCGGCGCAAGGTCCCGCAGCTCCTTTTTCGTCAGGATGTGCTCCGCCGCCGGGGAGAAGAAGGGCGTGAAGTACCGGTCCGCCCCGCCGAACATCCGCGCGTGGGTCCGGCGGAACAGCCAGGTAGTGATCCCCTCCAGCGGCGCAAGCTCTGTCCGCACCGCCATCAGACGTGCTCCTTGCAGCTCAGCTCATCCACGTCCAGTGCGAACAGACGCACCCTCGCCAGCACCGCCGGATCGATGGGCGGCTTCGCGTCCGTGTAGTGGGACACCACCGTCTCCATCGCCTCCAGCTTCTCCGGCTCCGGCACCTCCCGGACCCGGCCCGTGCCGATGATGCTCTTGTAAAGCTCCGAATAGCCGCAGGCCGTTTCCGCCGTCACCAGCCGGTGGGCGCAGTCCATCTCAAAGCCCGCGCGTCCGCCCCGGCGGAACAGCTCCACCTTGCGTCCCTCTCCGGCGGAGTGGAAAAACAGGGTCAGCCGCCCCTCCCGCTCCTGCCAGCCGAAGTTCAGCGGCACGATGTAGACCTCCTCCCCGTCGTAAAACCCGACGCGGCACACGTCGCACGCCCGCAGAACGGCCTCGATCTCCGCCCGGTCCGTCACCTGACGGTCCTTTCTCCGCATTTCACGCATGGCTCCCGCCCCTTTCCTTCTGTACGGTCGGCCAGCGCCGCCCCGCTTTTTTGCCAGTGTATCAGCTCCGTCCGCCGCCGTCAAGCCGCGGCCCGTGACAGAAAGTGGTTTGAATTTCTGCGCGTGCGCCGCCATTTTTCAGGCAGGAGATTGTAAAACCGCAAAAAGGTGGTAAAATAGCAGGGTCGGGCCGCCCGCGGGCGGCCCCCACATAGACGAGACGATCCATACTTACCATAGGAGGCATTCCCATGATCACATTGGCACAGCGCATCCAGCAGCTCCGCGCCGAGCGCGGCGTCAGCGCCCCGGCGATCTCCGCCGCGCTGGGACTTCCCCGGACTGCGGTGGAAAAATTCGAGACGGGACGGCAGACGCCCACGCAGGACCAGCAGAAAAAGCTGGCGGCCTATTTCGGCGTCTCCGAATTTTATCTGCGGGGTGAGAGCGACGACCGCACCCAGATGTCCGACTGGATGGACGGCGCGTTTCTCGACGCGCCCGCGCCCGCCCCGGCTCCCGCGCCCGTGCGGGCGGCGAAAAAGCCGGCGGTCAACGAGGACGGCGCGCTGTTCGGCGCGTTCCTCAGCAGCCAGAAATTTCAGGACGCGCTGCGCGCCGCAGTGCTGGACGTGCTCCGCTCCCCCGAGGGGCAGGCGCTGATCGAAAAGGCCGTCCGCAAGGCGCGGTGAGCGCCGCCAAAATAAGGAGGACATTATGAACGACGACCGCGCCGCATTTCTTCTGGAGCAGCAGACCCGGCAGCCGCTGGAGCTGCTGTGCGCCCTGCGCCGCCGTTCCTGCGGAGCGGAGACGCTTCCGCCCCGCGGCGGGCGCTTCGCCCCGGCTGTCCAGCCGCTGAACGACCGGCTCTGTCTCGTTTTCCCGGATCGATTGGGACAGGACCGGCCGGACGCGGAGACGCTGCGCCGCCTGTGCGCCCTGTGCGGCGAGCCGGAGGCGGACGCCGCCTGCCTGTCGGCGCTGGCGCGGGAGGGCCGTCTCCCCGTTTCCGGGGAGGACGCCCTCCGGGCGGCGGAGAACTGGCGCAGCGCCGGGTATCCCCTCGGCCTGAGTGAGAGCGGAGAGCGCTGTCTGGCCCTGCGCCGGGAGCACGCGCGGCTGCTGCCGCTGTTCGCCCGGCTGGACCGGCTCCTTGCCGCCAAGCCCCGGGTCATCGCCGCCATCGACGGCGGCAGCGCGTCCGGAAAGACCACCGCCGCCGCGCTGCTGGAGGAGGTCTACGGCTGCGCCGTGTTCCATATGGACGACTTCTTCCTCCGCCCGGAGCAGCGCAGCGCCGCCCGTCTCCGGGAGCCGGGCGGGAACGTGGACTGGGAGCGGTTCCGGTCGGAGGTCCTCGCGCCCCTGACCCGTGGGGAGGAGATCCGCTTCCGCCGGTACGACTGCCGCACCCAGACGCTGGAGCCGCCCCGCTCCGTCCCGGCGCGGGCGCTGAGCATTGTGGAGGGCGCGTACTCCATGCGCCCGGAGCTGGCCCCGGCCTATGACCTGTCCGTCTTTTTCTCCATCACCCCGGCGGAGCAGCACTGGCGCATCCGCCTGCGCAATCCGCCGGCCATGCAGGCCATGTTCTGCGCGCTGTGGGTCCCGCTGGAGAACCTCTATTTTGAGAAGCTGGACGTTCCCAGCCGCTGCGGTCTGATCCTCAACGCGGAGGAGCTTCCCTCCCCGGGCCGGGACGGAGCGCGGAAAGTCCTTTGACTTTTTGCTCCTGCCGCCTGCTCTCCCCCGTTTTTCCGCGATATGCCAAAATGCCCCCGCCGGAAGCCCGGCGGGGGCATCGCTTTTCTGGTTCAGCGCTGGGCGGAGCGGGTCCGCCGGTCCAGCTTCCCCAAGAAAAACGCCAGCGCGAAGCCGATCCCGGCGCAGACCGCGGAGGCCGCCGCCTCCCCGGCCCCGGCGTACTCCGTGGGGACGATCACCAGCGTGGACGCGGCCACCACGCCCAAAATCCCGTGGGACGCCACAGAGTAGTGCTTCTGAAACACCCAGTTCATCAGACGCGCCAGCAGCGCCATCGTCAGCGCCATGCCGGGGAGGATGGACGCCAGCATCGGTACGTTCAGCGTGGAAAGCCCGTCCATAACGGGCTGGTACAGGTCCAGCGCCATCAGCACCGACGAGGTGGCCAGCCCCGGCACCACGATCCCCAGCCCGAACAGCGCGCCGCTCAGGCTCATGGACCAGAAGTCCGGCTGAAGATGGACGCTGAGCACGCGGCTGACGTAAAACAGCCCGCCGAACACCGCCCCGGCGCAGGCCAGCAGGCTGACGTACGACGCGCGGGTGCGGCCCTGCTCCCCCGCCTCCCGGTAGAGGGAGGGGAGCGTCCCCACGATCAGGCCGATGAAGGCCCACGTGGTGGCCGCGGCGGACACGTCCAGCGCGGCGGATACGCCCTTTGCAAAGCTGAAAAAGCCCGCGGCCCAGCCAAGCCCCAGCGGGATCAGCAGCCGCCAGTATTTGGGCAGCGCCCGCTTCGGATGGGTCAGCAGCTCCATGAACGGCCGGTACAGGTCGAAGATCACCGCCAGCACGCCGCCGGACACTCCCGGCAGGATCGCCCCCGCGCCGATCAGCACGCCGCAGAGAAAGTCCCGCAGGCAGCGCAGGGAAAAGCCCCCGTTTTCTTTTTTCACGCGGTCCGTCTCCCTCCCGCGCCGCGCCCGGCGCCGACATTGTAAATATAAAGTCACTATATCAGTTCTGCCCGAAATTTGCAATCCGATTCCCAAGCCGCGCCCGCCGCTTTTCCGGCTCCGCGCCGCTGTTTCCGTCGATATGCACAAGGGCAGGCCGTTCGTTTTGACGGCGAATGAGTACATTTTTCTGTTGACAAACCGCCGAAATTTGCGTAAACTCTGAGCATAACAACTGAACACCCCAAAGACGATGAAAGAAAGAGTAAGCGGACAGATACGCTGCAGAGAGCCTCGTTTGGTGAAAAGAGGCGCGGAAGGGTCTGCTGAACATGGTTCCGGAGTCGCGCGGCCGACTGCCCTGTGCATAGGCTGCGACGGGAGCGCCCGTCACAGCGCAGGAGTGTGCTGGCACTCTCAAAGGCCGCTTTCGTGAGGAAGCGCGCGAAGCAAGGTGGTACCACGGCGTTTTACGTCCGTCCTTGATGCAAACGTGCATCAGGGACTTTTTTGTTGCCCCGATTACTTGTAAAGGAGCCTTCTGCCGTGTCAATGATCGAAATAGAGCATCTGACAAAAACCTTTTCCGGCCCCAGCCCCGTGACCGCGCTGGACGACGTGAGCCTGTCCATCGAGGGCGGCGAGATCTTCGGCATCATCGGCCTGTCCGGCGCGGGCAAGTCCACGCTGGTGCGGTGCATGAACCTGCTGGAGCGGCCCACCTCCGGCTCCGTCCGGGTGAACGGCGCGGAGCTGACAAAGCTCTCCGGCCCGGAGCTGCGCAAGGCCCGCCAGTCCATCGGCATGATCTTTCAGGGCTTCAACCTGCTGATGCAGCGCACGGCGCTGGACAATGTGTGCTTCCCGCTGGAGCTGGCCGGCATGAGCCGCAGCGCGGCCCGGAAAAAAGCCCTGCCCTTTTTGAAGCTGGTGGGGCTGGAGGACCGGGAAAATTCCTATCCCGTCCAGCTCTCCGGCGGACAGAAGCAGCGCGTGGCCATCGCCCGGACGCTGGTGACCGACCCGAAGGTGATCTTGTGCGACGAGGCCACCTCCGCGCTGGACCCCACCACCACCCAGTCCATTCTGGCCCTTTTGAAGGAGCTGAACCAGAAGCTGGGCGTCACCGTGGTGGTCATCACCCACGAGATGAGCGTGGTGGAGCAGATCTGCGACCGGGTCGCCATCATCGCGGACAGCCACATCGTGGAGGAGGGCGCGGTGGCGGACGTGTTCCACCATCCCAAGACCGCCGCGGCCCGCCAGCTCATCACGCCCAAGGGCGCCATCTCCAGGGGCAGCCGTCTCCGCGGCCCGCTCTATCGGCTCACCTTTGACGGCAGTACCTCCGATCAGCCGGTGATCTCCGGCATGGTTTTGGCCAGCGGCGCGCCGGTGAACATCTGGTACGCCGACACCAAGGACATCGACGGCAAGGCCCACGGGCAGATGCTGCTGGAGCTGTCCGCTGACCCGGCGCTGACGCAGAAGATGCTGGCGTTTCTGGACAGCCAGCACGTAGCTTATGAAAAGGAGGAGGCGGAGTATTATGGCTGAGATCCTGACTTCCGGCTTCTGGGAGCAGTATGGCTCGCTGCTGCTGGAGGGCACCCGCGACACGCTTATCATGACGGTGGTCTCCACCGTGTTCGCCTATATTCTCGGGCTTCCGCTGGGCGTTCTGCTCAGCGTCACCCAGCCCCACGGCATCCTGCCCAACCGGGCGGTGAACCGGGTGCTGGGCTGGATCATCAACGTGGGGCGCTCGCTCCCCTTCATCATTCTGATGGTGGCCATCATGGACTTTACCAAGCTGCTGGTGGGCACCAAGATCGGCATCCGGGGCGCCATCGTCCCGCTGGTGATCTCCGCCGCCCCGTTCATCGCCCGCATGGTGGAGACCTCCCTGGCGGAGGTGGACGCCGGCGTGGTGGAGGCGGCGCAGGCCATGGGCGCGTCCCCGCTCCAGATCATCTGGAAGGTATATCTCCCGGAGGCGAAGCCCTCCCTGCTGCTGGGCGGCTCCATCTCCATCATCACCATCCTTGCCTACACCGCCATCGCCGGCGCGGTGGGCGCGGGCGGTCTGGGCGATCTGGCCGTGCGGTACGGCTATCAGCGCCGGGTGCCGTCCATGATGCTGGTGACGGTGGTGCTCATCATCGTCCTCGTGCAGATCATCCAGTCCGCGTTCAGCTTCTGGTCCGCCCGGATCGACAAGCGCCTCAAGTAACGCGGCGCGCGCTTCCTTCGCTTATTTTTTGACCGGTCTTCCCCCAGCCGACGCGCGGCGGCAGGCGGCCCGGCCATGGAAATAGGAACCCTTTCCCCGCACTCACAACTGTCAAAACTCACGAAACTGTTTGGAGGTAAACAACGATGTATAAGAAAGTACTTGCTCTGGCGCTGGCCCTTGGCCTGACCGCCTCTCTGGCCGCCTGCGGCGGCAGCTCCTCTTCCGCTCCCGCCGGTTCCGCCGCCGCTTCCGGCTCTGCCGCCGCCTCCGCCCCCGCGGAGACCGTGGTGCTGAAGGTGGCCGCCTCCCCCACGCCCCACGCCGAGATCCTTGGTGCTGTGAAGGACATTCTGGCCGAGGAGGGCATTGATCTTCAGATCACGGAGTACGGCGACTATGTGGTGCCCAACACCGCCGTTGAAGAGGGCGACGAGGACGCCAACTACTTCCAGCACCAGCCCTATCTGGACAACTTCAACGCCGAGAACGGCACCCATCTGGTGAGCGCCGGCGGCATCCACATCGAGCCGATGGGCGTTTACGCCGGCAAGACCAAGACGCTGGCCGACCTGCCCGACGGGGCTGTGATCGCCGTCCCCAACGACGCCACCAACGAGGGCCGCGCCCTGCTGCTGCTGGAGGCTCAGGGCCTCATCACCCTGAAGGACAGCAGCAACCTGGAGTCCACCCCCAACGACATTGCGGAGAATCCCAAGAACCTGCAGTTCAAGGAGCTGGAGGCCGCCATGCTGCCCAACACCGTGGAGGAAGTGGACCTGTCCGTCATCAACTGCAACTACGCCCTGCAGGCCGGCTTCAACCCCGTTGAGGACGCGCTGGCCATCGAGGATGCCAACTCTCCCTACGTGAACATCATCGCCGTCAAGGAGGGTCATGAGAACGATCCCGCCATTGTGGCGCTGGTCAAGGCTCTCCAGTCCGACACCGTGAAGGAGTTCATCAGCTCCAAGTACAACGGCGCCGTGGTCCCCGCGTTCTGAGAAAACGCCTCTGCAAGCCGCGCCGAATATCTGACAAAAGCGCTCCCGGATGGATCATCCGGGAGCGCTTGATTTTTCGGGATGCCCTTTTCAAAGGCCGACGGAGGGCTTTTCCCGCGGGAATTCTGCGATCAAAAGCAAAGGGCGTTCTTTCCGAGTTTCCATTATTTCTTTCCCGCCGCGCCGGTGCTTACCGACAGTCCAAGCGCTGGGAAGCGCTCCGCAGGAGCGCTCCCGCCCTTGTCCGGGCCGCCGTCCGATGGCAGTCTGAACCGCCCGGCATCCCCAGCATCCGCCGACTGCGCGATGGGCTGCCCGGCGCGGAAAACCATCAGCCGGAGGGCGGCGTCTCCCCCGGCAGCCACGAAAATTCCTCGTTATAGGCAAATCCGCCGTCAGCATAGAACCACAGGAGCTGCGCGCCGTCCTCTCCGAACCGGAACGATGCGGACAGATCGCTGTTTCCGTCTCCGTCCAAGTCCGTCAGATCGCAGCTCTCCAGCGCGTCCGCCGCGCCGGGCAGCGCCTTTGGATACCGCGCCGCAGCGAGAAGCGTCCCGCCGGAGGGACTGTCCCAGAACTGGATGTCCTCGTCGGTCACGTCCAGATACGCCGTCGTCTCCTGCCCGTCCAGCAGCACTGTCTCCGTCCGGGTGCGCTCCGCCGCGCCGCTCTCCGCGGGCGCGGACTGGGCCGCTTCTGTGCTTTGAGCGGGCGCGGGCGGGACGGTCTCCGGTCCCGCCGCCGTTTTGCCGCAGGCCGTCAGGCCCGCGGCCATCACCAGCGCCGAAAGGGCGCAGAGCAGTCTTTTTGTTTTCCGCATATGCTTCCTCCTGTCTGAAACCGCGCGGACCGGCCCGCTTCACGGCCGGTCCTTCCAATACCACCACTTCAGCTTTTCCGGGTTGCGGACCTCGTTCTCGGCGTAATACACCGCCAGCCGGTAGACATACAGCACGCATCGGTCCACCGCGCAGCCCGCCGCAAGGCAGTCCCGCAGGTACAGCTCCTCCGGATCCGCGCCCTTCAGCTCGTCCACCGAGCGGACGCCCAGCGAAAAAAAGTGCCGTTCCATGTCCGGCCCCACGCCGGGGATCTGCCTGAGATCGCTTCGGCCCACTCCGGTTCCTCCTCCCTGTTCTCAGCGCCCCGGCGTCTCTCCGGCGCCCCGGCGTCTCTCCGGCGCCCCGTGCGCATCGCGTGGTGCATATTATAGCCGCAAATATCCGGCAGGTCAACCGGAATTTGGAAAACTTTTCCCAAAGCCGCGGGCAGGCTCCGCCGCCTCTTCCAGACGTTCCGGCGCGGACCGCAGGCAAAAGGAGCAGGCACGCCTGACGGCGTGCCTGCTCCCGGTCAGCGGCGATCACTTTACCTGCCGCCGGACGGCAGGGTCTGCATCATCGCATAGAAGTGCCGCGCCTCGCCGGTGCGGAAGTACGCGTACCACTCCTCCAGCGTGTCGGCCCGGAAAACGCCCAGATACGCAAGGATCTCCCGCGCCCACTGCAAAGCGCCGTGGGCGCCCGCGGTGATCAGGCCGCCGTCCGCGGCGGCAGGCTCGTCCACGTAGTGCACCGTCCCCTGATAGCCGGGGCAGAACGCCTCCAGAAAACCGGCTCCGTTGCTGGTGTGGCGGCGCCGGTCCAGCAGACCCGCGCGGGCCAGAGCGGCCGTCGCGCCGCAGATGGCGCACACCGCCCCGCCGGCGTCAAGCAGCTCGGCGGCTTTTTGAATGGCCGGGCCGTGCTTGGGGTCCTCCCATGTATTTCCGCCCGGCAGCAGCAGAACGCTCTGCGCGTTCACCGCGACATCGCCGATCACGCCGTCAGGAATGACGCGCAGGCCGCCCATCGTTTTCACCGGCTCCGCCGAAAGGCCGACGGTCTTGAACGATACCTCCGGCGCGTCCGCCTTGAAGAACCGGCGGGAGCCAAGCTCCGAGACCGCGTGCCCGATCTCCCAGTCCGCCATGGTGTCAAAGATGTAGAGATAGACTGTAAACATAAGCATCCTCCATTTTCTCAGTTGATTTGTTTGCCCGCTTATTGTATCATGCAATCACTGACACCATTATGTCAGCAATTTCGCGGGGCAAAAAAATTGGAAAGGCGGCTGCCGGATGAAAGCAGACAGGCTGGTAGGCATCATCATGACGCTTCTGGACAAACAGCGGGTGAGCGCTCAGGCGCTGGCGGACACTTTCGAGGTCTCCCTCCGCACGATCTACCGGGACATGGACGCCATCAGCGCGGCTGGCATCCCCATCCGCGCCGCGCCGGGGGTAGGCGGCGGCTTCGAGATCATGCCGGGCTATCAGGTGGACAAGACCGTCTTTTCGGCGGACGACCTCGCGGCGCTGCTGTCGGGGCTTTCCAGCCTTTCCAGCATGGTCCCGGGGAGCGAGCCGGCGAACGCGCTGGCCAAGGTTCGCCGCTTTCTTCCCGCCGGCCGGGCCGGAGAAATTGAACTGAAAGCAGACCAGATCCGCGTGGATCTCAGTCCGTGGGTGGGCAGCCAGAACACGGGGCCGTATCTGAAGACCATCAAAGCCGCCCTGTGGGAGAGCAGGCTCGTCTCCTTTCGGTACATCGACCATCACGGGAATAAAACCGTGCGGACAGTCGAGCCGTACCAGCTCGTATTGAAGCACGGTCAATGGTATGTTCAGGGCTACTGCCGGTATCGGAGTGATTTCCGCCTGTTTCGCTTATCCCGCATGATCGGTCTGGAGCTGTGCCGGGAGACGTTCGTTCCCCGGGCCTGCCCGAAGCCGGTTTTGGACATCACGGACGCCGTGGAGCCGCTTTGGACCGACATCCGGCTCCGCATCCACCGCTCCATTATGGACCGGGTGCTGGACCTGTGCGGATACGAGCGCTTCACGCCGGACGGCCCGGAGCATTTCGTCGTGCGCTTTCCGTTCATCGACCGGGACTACTACTATGATATGCTTCTGAGCCTCGGTGATCGGTGCGAGTGTCTGGGGCCGCCGGAGGTCCGGGAAAAGCTGCGGCGCAGAGTGCGCAGCATCGCCGCGCTGTATGATGAGAAAGCAGGAAAGCAGCCCGCCTCGGTGTGAAGCGGCCCTCAAAAGTCAGGCAAATATTTCCGGCTTGAACTGTTCAAGCAGCCGAAGGGGCTTGCTGTCTGCGCAGAGCAGGCGGCAAGCCCTTGCGTTTTGCCTTGATCCTGAGGTTTTGGAGTGAAGAATGCGGCCGGTTCCATCCGCAATTTTCTCAAACGCCCTATCCAGCACGGAGGCGGCCATACTCAGCACGGGACGGTCCGAAATGGTACAGCTGACCGGATCGCTGCTGTGCAGATCGGGGACGGGAGATAAATAGAGCTTCTCCCCAAACAAGCTGAACGCTGTCACGTCGGCGGCCCATTTCTGGTACGGAAGCTCCGATCCGGCAGATTCGGCGCGATTTTGCCCGATTCTTCCTTGCAAGAACGATATTTCCTCGGTCCCCGCAGACTAAACCCAACTTCTTCATAAGCCGCCGGACGGCCTTGTGATTCAGAGGAAAATTGCGGTCACGCAGTCCTGCTGCGATGCGGCGATCACCGTGCCGTCCCCTGTTTTCGCGGTAAACTGCGGTCATTTCTTTACAACCGCACACTTGTCCACATTCTCCATCCGTTTCGGATGATAGCAGAAGCCAGCGCGGGGCATCTGCGCGATCAAAAGAAGGATCTCCGCAGGATAGCTTTGCCGCAGCTTCTGAACTGCCCGCGTTTTTGTGCCGGCGCCGCTCATCCTCCAAAACCAAGGCTTGCAGGTTTTTAGATATTCGTTCTCCGCTCACAGCCGCTGAACCTCTGCCAGCAGATCTTCCCTGTCTCTTTCAGCAGCTTCCCCGGTCTGCCGGTACTGCCGCGGCCACGGCGTTCAACGGAAAAAACTTGCGGGCCTTCTATCAGATAAATGCGTTCCCATTGTTCGGAACTCCTCCCGTCATAGAACTGCACCCCATTCCTTAGTACAAGTATTGCATCATACTTGTCTAACAAATGGGGTGCAGTTCATATGCTGTCATGTCCGCTTTTTTTGCGTGTCAGGTCCCTCAGACCTCCGCGATCAGCTCCACTTCCACCAGCAGCTCCTTGGGCAGCGTCTTGACCGCCACGCAGGAACGGGCGGGCTTGCCGGTGAAATACCGGGCGTAGATCTCGTTGAACTCCGCAAAGTCGCCCATGTCCGCCAGAAAGCAGGTGGTCTTGACCACGCGGGTAAAGTCCGTTCCCGCCGCCTCCAGCAGCGCGGAGAGGTTCTTCATCACCTGTTCGGCCTGCTCAGCCAGCGTGGCCCCGGCCTTTCCGGTGGCGGGGTCCGCGCCGATCTGGCCGGACGTGAACAGGAAGCCGTTGGAAATGTACGCCTGAGAGTAGGGGCCGAGCGCGGCGGGCGCGCGGTCGGTATGGATCACTTTCATAATGATGCGCTCCTTTCCAGATATCGGGTGGTTTTATCAAGCCGCAAATGCGGCGGGATCACGATTCCTCCTGCTGGGAGGGGACGGACCACGCGGCATGGTCCGTGTGGAGAAGCTGATGGGACCGCTTGCCCAGCGGCGCCTTGAGATACTCGCTGTAAAGCGTCTTGACCTCCGGGTTCTCGTGGGAGAAGCGGATCTTGCTCTTGGCGTCCAGCTCCCAGAGGAGCGCGCCGCGCTCGGCGGCCCATTCCTCCCCCTCGTGGATGGGCTGGCCGCCGCCGCCCGCGCAGCCGCCGGGGCAGGCCATGACCTCTACAAAGTCGTAATTCGCGGAGCCGCTCTCCAGTGCCTCCATCAGAAGCCGGGTGCTGGCAAGGCTGCTGACCACCGCCACGTGGACCTGCCCCGCGCCGGGGATGTTGAACGTGGCTTCCTTCCACGGATTGTCCCCCCGGACGGCGGAAAACGCGTCCGGCTTGGGGTTTTTGCTGGTGGCGAGGTAATAGGCGGACCGCAGCGCCGCATCCATCACGCCGCCGGTGGTCCCAAACACGACCGCCGCGCCGGTGCCGGTGCCCAGCGGGCTGTCAAACGGCTCCTCCGGCAGGTCCGTGGGCACGATGCAGTCGCTGCGCAGCAGGCGGACCATCTCCCGCGTGGTCAGCACCACGTCCACGTCCGGATCGCCGCAGGCGTCCTTCATCGTGGGCAGCTCGCACTCCGCCTTTTTGGCGGAGCAGGGCATGACGGACACCACGAACAGCTTGTGGGGGTCGATGCCCTTCTTCTCGGCAAAGTAGCTCTTAGCCACCGCGCCGAACATCTGCTGGGGGGACTTTGCAGTGGAGAGACAGTCCGTATAGTCCGGGTACTGGGATTTGACGAACCGCACCCAGCCCGGACAGCAGGAGGTGAACATGGGCCAGCGGTACTTGCCCCGGTGGGTGAACCGCTCCAGAAACTCGCTGCCCTCCTCCATGATGGTCAGGTCCGCGGTGAAGCTGGTGTCGAAGATGTAGTCAAAGCCCATGCGCCGCAGTGCGGCCACCATCCGTCCGGTGGTGGCGAACTTGGGCGCGAGGTCGAACGATTCCGCCCACGCCGCCCGCACCGCGGGGGCCACCTGCACCACCGTGGTGATCTCCGGATCGGCCAGCGCCCGCAGGACCTTGTTGGAATCGTCCCGGACGGTCAGCGCGCCGGTGGGACAGTGGGTGACGCACTGGCCGCAGAAAGTGCAGTCCGTGTTTTTCAGCAGGCGGTTGAAGCTCACGTCCACCGTCGTGCGGGAGCCGGTCCCGGCCACGTCCCAGATGTGCATGCTCTGGATCTTGTCGCACACCTGCACGCAGCGCATGCACTTGATGCACTTGCTGGCCTCCCGCACCACCGGCGCGTCCAGATCCACCCGGGAGCGCTCCGGCTGGAGCTTATAGGGCTGGTAGTGGATGTTCAGGTCGTGGGAGAGGGTCTGAAGCGCACAGTTTCCGCTGCGGATGCAGGTGGTGCAGGTAGAGTTGTGCTCCGAGAGGATCAGGCGCAGGTTCGTCCGCCGCGCGGCGCGGACCCGGGGGCTGTTGGTCTTGATGACCATGCCCTCCTCCACCTGCGTGTTGCAGGCGGGAATCAGACGCTGGGTCCCCTCGATCTCCACCACGCAGATGCGGCAGGCGGCGATCTCGTTGATGTCCTTCAGAAAGCACAGGTGCGGGATGGGGATGCCCGCGTCCTGCGCGGCGCTGAGGATGGTGGACCCCTCGGGGACGGAGAGGCTCTTTCCGTTGATCTCGATATTTACCATTTGTCCACACGTCCTCCCTTGAAGATCCCATATCCGAAGTGGTCGCAGCGCAGGCAGCGGGAGGACTCCTTCTCGGCCTCCTCGCTGGTAAAGCCGCACTCGATGCACTGGAAATCATGCTTGCGCTCGCTGGCGTCCCGCACGGTGGTGTTGATGCGTCCGCGGGGCCGCAGGTCGGACAGGTCCGGCGTGGGGATGGAGATGTCCGCCTCGATCTCGTGGTTGAAACCGAGGTAATCGTCGATATTGGCCGCGGCGGCCTTGCCCGCGGCGATGGCGCGGATGACCGTGGCGGGTCCGGTGACGCAGTCGCCCCCGGCGAACACGCCCTCCACGTCCGGAAGCTGGGTGCTGGCGTCGGCCAGCAGCGTGCCGCCGCGCTGGATCTTCACGCCGATCTGCTCAAAGCCGTGGGTCTCGATGCCCTGTCCGATGGCCACGATGATGAGGTCCGCCGGGATGCGCTTGGGCTCCACGTCCGCCGTGGTGGGCCGGGGACGGCCCATGGCGTCCACCTCGCCGATGACCTGCGGCTGGGTCCACAGCGCGGCCACGTTCCCGGCCTCGTTGGCCTCGATCCGCAGCGGCGCCTGTAGCGTCAGGATCTCCGCGCCCTCGGCGATGGCGCCCTCCACCTCCTCCTGCTGGGCGGTCATGTCCGCCTGACGGCGGCGGTAGACGCAGGAGACCTTTTTAGACCCCAGCCGGATGGCGGAACGGGTCACGTCCATGGCCACGTTGCCGCCGCCGATGACCACCACGTTCATGCCGGTGAAATCGGGCATCTCTCCGTCGCCGATGTGGCGCAGCAGCTCCACCGCGGAGACCACGCCGTGGCTGTCCTCGCCGGGGATGCCGGTCTTTTTGTCGGTGTGCGCGCCGATGGAGAGGTACAGGCAGTCATACTGCCGGCGCAGATCGTCCAGCGACGGGTCGGTGCCAACGTCCACCTCCGTCTTGACCTCAATGCCGAGTGAGAGGATGGAGGCGATCTCCGCGTCCAGCTTCTCCCGGGGGAAGCGGTAGCTGGGGATGCCGTAGCGCAGCATGCCGCCCAGCAGCTTCTGCTTTTCATACACCGTGACCTTGTGGCCCATCAAAGAGAGATAGTAGGCCGCGGACAGACCGCCGGGGCCGCCGCCCACCACCGCCACGGTCTTTCCCGTGGAGGGCGCGCAGGACGGCTGGGGCACGTCTCCGGCGTGGTCCACGGCGTAGCGCTTCAGACCGCGGATGTTCACCGGGTCGTCCACCATGTTGCGCCGGCAGCGGGCCTCGCAGGGGTGCTCGCAGATGTACGCGCAGGCGGTGGGGAAAGGATTGTCCTTGCGGACCAGACGCACCGCGTCGTCATACCGCCCCGCATTGATGAGGGCGATATAGCCGGGGATGTCCACCCCGGCGGGGCACAGGGCCACGCAGGGCACCGGGTTTTTCAGTCCGCCCAGGCACCGGTGGCGCAGGATATGCTCCTCATAGTCGTCCCGGAAGCCCTTCAGGCCCATCAGGACGAGCTGGGCTGCGTTGATGCCGATGGCGCAGTCGGCGGTATCCACGATGGCCTGCGCCGTCACCTCGATTCGGTGGATGGCGCGCATCTCCGCTTCGCCGTCCAGAACGGCCTGAAGCATATTGGACAGCTGCCCCAGCCCGATGCGGCAGGGGGCGCACTTGCCGCAGGTCTGGGCGTGGCACAGGTTCAGGAAATTCAGCGCCATGTCGATGGGGCACAGGCCCGGAGGGCTGGCCGCGATCCGGCGCTCCACGCTGCGGTACAGCTGATCGACCACGGCCTGCGCCTGACTGGGCGTCTTGATGTCAAGTCTGCTCATTTTCTGTCACTCCTTACGTCGGGTCCTCCGTTTCCCGCGCGGCAGGCCCGGGACCCTTTCCGCGCCGCCGGGTCGCCATCCCGCGGCGGCGCCGCTCTTTTGACTGATGTTCTCAGTTTACACTTTTCCCGCCGGAGACACAACCGTTTCCAGAAAAATTTGCAAAGATTCGTTAAGATTTTCCGTTTTCGCCCCTCCGGCGGTCCCGCCGGTTTGACAAACCCGCGCCGCGCGCGTATAACAAAATCAGAAACCCCGGCGCTCCGGCACGCGGACGCGCTGAGGGCGCGGCGCGCTCCGCCGCGGACGGGACGAAAGGAATGGTCGAGCATGGACGAGCTGATGGAATTTCTGCGGGCAGAGGGCGTGAACGAGCGCCTGCTCAAGGCGGCGGAGGACTGGCGCGGGCATCAGGCCCCAGTGCGCGGCAATGTGGCCCACCGCATCCCCCGCCCCCGCTATCCTTATTATGGAAAGGATGTGTGGGAGGAGGCGGTTTCCGCCCTGCTCAGCGGGGAGAACCTGCTGCTGGTGGGGCCGAAGGCCACGGGCAAAAACGATCTGGCGGAAAATCTGTCCGCCCTGTTCGGCCGGCCCCAGTGGGACGTGTCGTTCTACATCAACACTGATGCGGCGTCCCTGATCGGGACGGACACACTGGAGGACGGTCAGGTCTCCCTGCGCCACGGGCCGATCGCCCGCTGCGCGCTGGAGGGCGGCTTCGGTGTGCTGGACGAGATCAACATGGCGAAAAACGAGTCCCTCGCCGTGCTGCACGCCACGCTGGACTTCCGCCGCTGCATCGACGTGCCGGGGTACGACCGCATCCCCCTGTCGGACGCCACCCGTTTCATCGCCACCATGAACTACGGCTACGCCGGGACCCGCGACCTGAACGAGGCGCTGGCGTCCCGCTTCCTCGTCATCGACATGCCCCCCATCACGGAGGAAAACCTCCTCAAGCTGCTGGGCCGGGAGTTCCCGGATCTGAAGCCGGAGTACGCCCGGCAGTTCATGGAGCTGTTCACCGACATCCGCAAAAAGTGCGACAGCGCGGAGATCTCCACCAAGGCGCTGGACCTGCGCGGCCTGCTGGCCGCCGTCCGGCTGATGCGGCAGGGTCTGCCCGCCGTCCGGGCGCTGGAGCTGGGCATCGTCAACAAGTGCTTTGACGAGTTCGAGCGCCAGCTCGTGGCGGACGTGGTGCAGGGCCGCGTGCCGGAGGACCTGTCCGGCGGGGACGTTTTCAACGGCTGATGGACATTCAGGAAAACGAAAAGCGCCGGGCCAGAAATCAGGTCTGGACCGCCGCGGAGGAATACGACTTTGAGCCGCCCATGAAGGTCTATGACGCGCAGGGCCGCGCCGACCTGTATTGGAACACGGTGGCGGGCGTGGCCCGCCGGGAGTGGGGCGGCGCGCTGGAGCCGCTGTTCGCGTCCTTCAAGCCGCTGATCGACTGCCAGTATTACGAGCAGCTGGCGTGGCTGGCGCTGGAGAGCGCGGCCTTCCTCTGCGAGCGGGACCGCCGCCCCGCCCTGCCCGCCCTGCGGCGGAGCTACGCCCGGCGGGCGCTGGCCGAGTTTGAGCGCGCGCCCACCGACTATCTCGTCCATATCCTCACGGCCGGCCGCTGCCGTGAGATCCTGGGGCTGGACCCCGGCCTGACCGTCCAGCAGACGGAAATGCTCCGTTCCCTGGACCTGCCTGCCGGACTGGACGGGCAGGAGATGGCGGAGCGGGTCCGCTCCGCCCTGACGGATTATTTCAGCTTCCGCCCCGTCCCGCCCGCGGAGGAGAAAAAGCGCCCGGACAGCCGGCCCCGCTGGCTCCCTGTCATCAGTCTCCGGCGCAGCGCGCCCAAGCAGCTCCCCTCCGTCCGCGGTTTTGGATACGGCTTCAGCGAGCACGTCCGCGACCAGATCGGTGCGGGAGGCGAGGCGCCCAAACGCCGCCTCACCGATATGTCCGCCGCCCAGACCGAGGCGGCGCTGCACGCCTATATGGCCGCGTACTTCGGCGCGCCGCTGTACTCCGACGAGCAGGTGAAAAAGCTGGAACGGGAGCTTTGCACCGGGGACCACAAGGACTGCAACCTCTACTTCGCCCGGGGCGACGACACACTGGATAAGAAGGTCCGCGGCTACGCCGGTGCCCGCCGCCGGGCGGCCCTCAAGCAGATGGAGCAGAACCGTGCCGCCTATGACGCGGACCTGACCCGCAACCGCGCCAGCATCGCCCGGCTCACCGCCCGCATCCGAAACGCCATGCTGGCCCACCTCCAGCCCACCGTGGCCCGGGGAAGCGTGGGCGTGCTGGACGCGCCCCGCGTCTGGCGGGCCGAGGCGCTGGGGGATGAAAAGGTCTTTCTGCGCACGCTGCGGGGCGACCCCGGCGACCTGTGCGTAGACATCCTGCTGGACAGCTCCTCCTCCCAGACCCAGCGGCAGGAGACTGTCTCCGCCCAGGGGTACATGATCGCCGAGAGCCTGACCCGCTGCGGCATCCCCGTGCGGGTGACGGCGTTCTGCTCTCTGAGCGGCTACACGGTCCTCACCCGCTTCCGGGATTACGAGGAGACGGACCGCAACGAGTACATCTTCCACTATTTCACCACTGGCTGCAACCGGGACGGGCTGGCCATCCGGGCGCTGGGGCACGAGCTGGAAAGCGCCCCCTTTGACCACCGGCTGGTCATCATCCTGTCCGACTGCAAGCCAAACGACGTCATCAAGGTCTCCCGGGACGGCCAGTTTCTGGACTACGCGGCCCAGACCGGCATTCTGAACACCGCCCGGGAGGTCCGCCGGATCACCCGCACCGGCGCGGCGGTCATCTGCGTGTTCACCGGGGACGACGAGGATCTGCCCGCCGCGCGGACCATCTACGGGCGGAACTTCACCCGCATCCGCCGTCTGGACCAGTTTGCCGACACGGTGGGCAGCCTGATCCAGAACCAGATCCGCAACCTCTGATCGTTCATCCAGCCAACGCGGCCGGAGCGCACGCTCCGGCCGCGTTTTCCGCTTTCCCCACGTTCCGCGGATGCGCCCCCATCCGGCGCGTCCCTCCCCCGCCCTCTCCGCCCCGCCCGTCTGCCGCCCGGGCGGGAAAATTCTGTGGACGGCGGGGCGCGGACGTGGTAAAATCACACCTGTGGGCCGGGCATAACCCCGCGCCCGCGGCGCATACTGAAATGCAGGAAGGGAGGCTGCGCCGTGCTGCATACGAACCTGCCGAAAAACCGGCTTTTCCGGGGCGCGTACCTGATGGTGCGCCGCTATCTCCGCCACGGCGTGGGCATCCAGAGCGCAGCGCTGGCGTTTTACCTGCTGTTCGCCGTGTTCCCCATGCTGATCTTCGTCAGCGCACTGCTGGGCCTGCTGCATCTGGACGTGGCGTCGGTGCTGGCGGATCTGCATGAGATCCTGCCCAAGGTGGCGGTGGATTTCATCGGCGTCTATCTCATTCATGTGGAGGAAAACTCCAATGTGCGGCTGCTGCTGTTCGGGCTGGTGTTCTCCATCTTCTTCCCCATGCGGGCGGCCAACACGCTGATGCGCTCCGTGCGGACGGCGTACCGTCTCGGCCCGCCCCGGCAGGCGGCGCTGCACCTGCTGCGCACGCTGATCTACACGGTGCTGCTCCTTGTCACGCTGACGCTGACGCTGGTTTTGATGAGCGTGAGCAACACGGTGCTGCAATACGCGGTGGCGCACCTGCACCTGCCCGCGTTCGCGGCGCGGCTGTGGTCCACGCTGCGCTTCCCGCTGGCGGGGGCGGCGGCAGGCTTCGCCCTGCTGGCGCTGTACGCCCTGACGCAGGACACGCGCCAGCCGTGGAAAAATCTTCTTCCGGGCGTGGTGGCGTCTCTGGCGGCGTGGCTGGTCCTCTCGTGGATCTACGCGGCGTATATGGAGAACATCGCCAACTACTCCCTGCTCTACGGCTCCATCGGAACGGCCATGGCCCTGCTGGTGTGGCTCTATATGACGGCGGTAACGCTCATCATGGGCGCGGAGCTGAACGGCACGCTCATTTCCCTGCGGCGGGAAACGCCGGAGGAGTTCTGAATCGGAAAGACGGCAAAAAGGGTCCCGGCGCTTTTGTGAAAAGCGCCGGGACCCTGCTGTTATACTCCCCGGTGGCCCATTTCCTCTTTCCGGCGGTACATCTTCTGGTCCGCCGTGCGGAACGCCTCGTCATAGCCCGCCGCGTCCGCCTCGTGCCAGCCGACGGCCATGGACAGCGGCCACCCGGGCGCCACCTCCTGCCCGCTCACCCGGCGGCGGAACACCTCGATCCGCTCCTCCACCTCCGGCCCGGTCAGCCGCTCGCTGATGATGCAGAACTCGTCCCCGCCGATGCGGTAGCACCGGCAGTCCTCGCCGAACACCTTGGCGATGGACCGGCCCGCGCAGCGGATGGCGCTGTCTCCGGCCTCGTGGCCCAGCCGGTCGTTGATCTCCTTCAGGCGGTTCAGGTCCGCCACGATGAAGTGGACCCCGTCCCGGGGCGGCTCCCGCTTGAGCCGCAGGATGTAGTTTTCAAAAGCCGACCGGTTCCGCAGGCCCGTCATCAGGTCGGTGTAGGCCAGCTTTTTATAGGCCTCCTGCGCGGCCTCCATCTCCTGCTTGGCCTTTTCCAGCTCCCGGCGGTGGATGGTGTCCTGCACGTGCATCCGGCGGTAGACCCGCCCGTGGAAAAACGTGATGACGCCCGTCACCAGCGCAAGGCAGAGCATACTCTGCCAGATGTCCAGATACCGGCCGCTGGTGGTCTCGATGGGCGTCGTATAATTCGGGCAATAATAATCCAGAAGAAAGCAGCCGGTGTAGACCGCAATCTCCAAAATGGAGAGGAACGCCAGCAGCTTCCCCTCCGCCAGCAGGAACGTGAATACGATGGCCATCACGAACCAGAACGGCATCCCGCTGAACACGCCGCCGCCGGCAAAAAACATCCACGGCATCGTGGTAACGGCGATCAGTCCGATGAGGAAGACCGCGAGGTCCAGCCGGTGGCGGCGGTTGACCAGATAAAAGCTGAACATCAGAATCGCCTCGGAAAGGCCGATGGCCAGAAGCTGCACCGGGTCGATCCGGATCACGGCGGAGACGACCAGCGCCGCCAGTCCGCCGGCAAGGCCGCAGACCGCGATGATGTTGAACAGCACCGCCCTGAGCGGACGGAGCTTCAGGTCGAACAGCCGCCAGATCCGCTCCTTCAAGCGCCGCATGGATCGTCCCCCTTCTCCGTCCGGGCCGGGCGGATTTTACCTGCCCGGCGGTAGTGCACACAACTTTTTATATTGTAACAGAAACGCAGGGATTTATCAACACTCTGTTGCCGGAGCGGAGCTGATTTTTTGTAAAATTCAGGAACGTCCGCCGTCCGGTCCGCGCCAAAGCTCCGGCGTCAGCCATGCAAAGAGCAGGCCGGACGGGACTGCGGCCAGCAGGCCGATCCCCTCCAGCGCCCACGCCGCCGCCAGTCCCGCCGCCAGCGCCAGAGCACCCAGCGCCGTCCGGGCGCAAACGCCCAACCGCCGGTGCTTTCTCCGGTCCATCGCGCCGCCTCCCCTCTCCGCCCGCGGGCGGTCGGCCTTATTCTAAGCGGGGACGGGCGCGGGAACTGTCGAACCGTGTCGGACGGCGGCGGCCGGGACGGAAATTTTTTCAAATCGAGGATTGACAATCCAAGTTTATTGTACTAGTATTATAAGACACTTAGCCGCGCGGACGCACCGGCCCGCGTGAGAGAGGAACGGAGGAAATCAAATTGAGTACCAGAAAACGCATTGCATCCGCGCTGACCGCCGCGGTCATGCTGGTCTCGTCCGCGCAGGCGGCGCTGGCCGCAGAGACGGGCTGGCTGACCCGCGGCGAGGCGGCGGCCATGCTGATCGCCGCGGCGGACGACTATAATCCCGGCGTTCAGAAAACGAACATCCTGAAGGGCTATTCCGACGGAAGCCTGCACGAGGAGCGCCCCGTCACCCGCGCGCAGGCGCTGGTGATGCTGCGCCGCGCCTTCGGCGGGGAGCTGCCCCAGCCCGTGGGCGACAACGCCCGCAGCGGGTATTCCAGCGCCAACTTCACAGATCTGCCCGCGTGGGCGGCGGAGGATCTGCAGGACGTGCTGTCCACCGGCATCGTCGCCGGGACCACGGCCACCACCTTCTCCCCCAGCAGCTACGTGACCGAAAGCCAGATGGAGCGGTTCATCCAGCGGGTCTACACGCTGGAGGGCACCAACCTGAAGGACGACTTTTACGCGGCCATCAACAAGCAGGCACTGGACGCCAGCGTGATCCAGCCGGGCTATACCGGCTCCGGCTCGTTCAACGATCTGGCCATCTCAGTCAACCAGCAGGTGGCGCAGCTCATCCGCGAGGCCGTCGTCTCCCCCAAGACGGAGGGTGAGCGGAAGATCTCCGCGCTGTATCAGAACATCATGAACCAGACCGCCCGGGATCAGGCGGGCATCGCTCCCATCAAGCCCTATCTGGACGCCGTGGCCGCGGCCAAGTCGCTGGACGAGCTGATGGCGGTCCATCTGCGCGTCCAGCAGGAGCTGAACGCCGGCCTGCTGGTGGGCTTCGGCCTGACCATCGACGCCAAGGATAGCAGCGTGTATGACCTGACCTTCAGCTCGCTGAGCGCGTCTCTGGGCCAGAGCGGCTACGCCGGGGCGACAGAGGGCCAGAAGGCGGCCTATCTCGCCTACGCCGCGGAGCTGTGCCGCCTGATCGGCGACTCGGACGCCGACGCCGCGGCCCACGCCCAGCAGATCTGGGATCTGGAAGCCGCCATTGCCGCCAAGTCCCTGACCAATCAGGAGCTGTACGATGTGGACAAGACCTATAATCTCTACACGATGAAGCAGCTTCAGAACCTGTTCCCCCACGTGGACCTGAACGCCGTATTCGCCCAGACCGGCCTGACCCAGACCGACCGCATCGTCGTCGGCGACGTGGGCGAGCTGGAGGCCGCCGCGGCCTATTTTGACGAGGCGCACCTGCCGCTGCTCAAGACCTACTGCCGCTTTGCGCTGGCCTCCTCCTTCGGCGAACTGCTCAACCACGAGTTCACCGACGCGCAGCAGGCGGCATACGCCGGCGTATCCGGCAGTCTCACGCTGGAGGAGACGGCGGCGCAGTACGTGCAGGCCATGATGAGCGACTATCTGGGCAAGGCATATGTAGACCGCCACTTCTCTGCCAAGGCCAAGGCCGACGTGGAAAAGATGGTGCGGGATATGCTGGCGGTGTACCGCCAGCGCATCCAGAACCTGACGTGGATGCAGGACGAGACGAAGGCGCAGGCCATCGGCAAGCTGGACGCCATGAAGATCAACATCGGCTATCCCGACGTGTGGCAGGACGATCTGAAAAACGTCTCCTTCCTGACCGTGGAGCAGGGCGGCAGCTTTTTTGAAAACATCCGGGCGATCAGTCTGGCCTCCCACGATCTGGCCATCAAGATGCAGCGCGACGGTGTGGACCGCACCCGCTGGCTCATGACGCCGGACACGGTGAACGCCTGCTACGATCAGACGGAGAACTCCATCACCTTCCCCGCCGCGATCCTCCAGCCGCCGTTCTACGACGTGAACGCCTCCTATGAGCAGAACCTCGGCTCCATCGGCTACGTCATCGCCCACGAGATCACCCACGCCTTTGACAACAACGGCGCCAAGTACGACAAGAACGGCAACGCCGCCGACTGGTGGACGGCGGAGGACTACGCCGCGTTCCAGAAGCTGTGCGGCCGCGTGGTGGAGCTGTACGACGGGCAGGAGATCGCGCCGGGCATCACCTGCAACGGAACGCTCACCCTGTCTGAGAACATCGCGGATCTCGGCTCCATGGCCTGCCTCACGGAGCTGGAGAGCAAGCGTCCCGCCCCGGACTACGCCGCACTCTACACCGCGGCGGCAAAGATCTGGTGCTCCAGCTACTCCCGGGAGATGAAGCAGTATCTGACTCAGGTGGACGTTCACTCCCCGGATAAGCTGCGGGGCAGCTTGGTCCTTCAGAACTTCCAGCAGTTCTACGACGCCTTCGGCATCAAGGAGGGCGACGGGATGTGGCTGGCGCCGCAGGACCGGGTCGTGATCTGGTAAGTCCGCAGGACCCGCCGGGCCGATCCCGCGACCAGAAGCCAAACAGGACCTCGGACAGCAGTCCGAGGTCCTGTTTTTCACTCCGCCCGCAGGCGGGAAAAAACGCTGCGGCGGGATGATCCCGCCGCAGCGTTTCGGTTTTTCAGGCTATGCAGCGCTCAGCGCTTGCTCAGCTCCTCGTCGATGGCCTTGGCGGCAGTCTTGCCGGCTCCCATGGCCAGAATGACGGTGGCCGCGCCGGTGACGGCGTCACCGCCGGCATAGACGCTCTTGCGGGAGGTCAGGCCGTCCTCGTTGACCACGATGCCGCCCTTCTTGTTGACCTCCAGACCCTCGGTGGTAGACTTGATGAGGGGGTTGGGGCTGGTGCCCAGCGCCATGATGACGCAGTCCACCTCCATGTCAAACTCGCTGCCCGGGATCTCCACGGGGCGGCGGCGACCGGAGGCGTCCGGCTCGCCCAGCTCCATCTTGATGCAGCGGATGGCGCGGACATTGTCGTCCTCGTCGGCAAGGATCTCCACGGGGTTGTTGAGCGTGTCGAAGATCACGCCCTCCTCCTGCGCGTGCTCCACCTCTTCATGACGGGCGGGCAGCTCCTCCATGCCGCGGCGGTAGACGATGTGGACCTCGGCGCCCAGACGCTTGGAGCAGCGGGCCGCGTCCATGGCCACGTTGCCGCCGCCGATCACGGCCACCTTCTTCGGGTGGACGATGGGCGTGTCGGAGTCGGGCCGGTACGCCTTCATCAGGTTGATGCGGGTCAGGAACTCGTTGGCGGAGAGAACGCCCTTGTAGTTGATGCCGGGGATGTTCATGAACATGGGCAGGCCCGCGCCGGAGCCGATGAACACGGCCTCAAAGCCCTCCTGCTCCATCAGTTCGTCGATGGAGATGGTGCGGCCCACCACGGTGTCCGTGGCGATGGTCACGCCCAGCGCCTTCAGCCCGTCCACTTCCTTCTGGACGATGGCCTTGGGCAGACGGAACTCGGGGATGCCGTACACCAGCACGCCGCCGGCCAGATGCAGCGCCTCGAACACGGTGACCTCATAGCCCTTGCGCGCCAGATCGCCGGCGCAGGTCAGGCCGGAGGGGCCGGAGCCGATCACAGCCACCTTGTGGCCGTTGGGCGCGGGCTTCTCCGCGGGAGCGGAGGCGTTGGCGTTGTGCCAGTCGGCCACGAAGCGCTCCAGACGGCCGATGCCCACCGGCTCACCCTTGATGCCGCGGACGCAGTGCTTTTCGCACTGGTTCTCCTGCGGGCAGACGCGGCCGCACACGGCGGGCAGCGCGGAGGTGTTGGAGATGATCTGATAGGCCTCCTCAAAGTTGCCCTTGGCCACCTCGGCGATGAAATCGGGGATATGTACCATAACGGGGCAGCCGGTCATGCAGGGGCGGTTCTTGCAGTTCAGGCAGCGCTGCGCCTCGTCCAGCGCCATTTCCTTGGTATAACCCAGCGTGACCTCGTCAAAGTTCTTGTTGCGGACATCCGGCTCCTGAGAGGGCATGGGGTTCTTCTTCAAGCTCATATTCGCCATGATTCAGTTGGCCTCCTTCTTGAACAGGTTGCAGACTTCTTCGTGCTTGTGCATCTCAAACTCGCGGTACATCTGGTTGCGCTTGACAGCCAGATCCCAGTCGACCTTGAACCCGTCGAAGTCGGGGCCGTCCACGCAGGCGAACTTCATCTCGCCGCCCACGCTCAGCCGGCAGCCGCCGCACATGCCCGTGCCGTCGATCATGATGGGACTCATGGAGACGGTGGTGGGGATGCCGTAGGGCTGGGTGGTCTTGCAGACGAACTTCATCATAATCATGGGGCCGATGGCGAAGATCTCGTCGTACTGATTTCCGGCGTCGATCAGCTCCTTCAGCGCGTCGGTGACCATGCCCTTCTGGCCGTAAGAGCCGTCGTCGGTGCAGACCTTCAGGATGGAGGAGGAGGACTTGAACTTGTCCTCCAGAATGACCAGATCCTTATTCTTGAAGCCGATGACCGCGTGGACCTCCGCGCCGTCGTCATGGAACTTCTTCAGAACGGGATACGCGATGGCGCAGCCCACGCCGCCGCCGACCACGCAGACCTTTTTCTTTCCGGCGGTCTCGGTGGCCTTGCCCAGCGGGCCGACAAAGTCCTGCAGGCAGTCGCCCTCGTTCAGATGGTTCAGCTTTTCCGTGGTGGCGCCGACGATCTGGACGATGATGCTCACGGTGCCCTTTTCCCGGTCGTAATCATGGATCGTCAGGGGGACGCGCTCGCCGTTTTCATCCACGCGCAGGATGATGAACTGGCCGGGCTGAGCCTTCCGGGCGATCATGGGGGCTTCGATCTCAAAGAGCACGACGGTGGGTTTGAGCGCCTCTTTTCTCACGATACGAAACATAGTTCTCCTTCTTTCCTCATATTGCTGTGCGTTGGGGCTGGCGCACCCTCGGTATCCGAAGGGCGATACGCCGGTGACAACATACCTTCCTTAGAATAGCACACGGACCCCGGCGCGTCAAATCAATTCCCCTGTCCAAACGTCAAAAATTTGACAATATTTTTGTAGCATTCGTAGACAACCAAAAAAGCAACCGATTTCTCGAAGTCTTTCGTTCAAAAATGCAGGTTTCAGCATTTTTGCCTGCATTTCTGATGGCCGTTCCGCATCATTCCGGTCATTCCAGAAGCGTCACGTCCCGCCCGTCCGTGCGGATGACGCCCTCCTCCCGCAGATGCTTCATCTCCCGCATCATGGCGCTGCGGTCGGCGGCAATATAATCGGCCAGCATGCTCAGGGAAAAGGGCAGCGTAAAGGCGTTCTTCCCGGTCTTTTCCGCCTGCTGGCGGAAAAAGCAGAGGAGCTTTTCCCGGATGGAGCGCCGGGAGAGCACATCCACCCGGGCCGTCAGGGACTGGGCCTTTTCGGTGATGAGCCGCAGCATATTCTGCACCAGCATGCTGTGGTGCTCGCAGGCCCGCTCGCACCGCTTGAGGATGTGGGGGTAGTCGATGTACAGGATCTCGCAGGGCGTCCGGCAGACCACCTCCAGACTGTCGCCGCTGCCGCCGGCAAAGTCCAGACTGCGGCCGAACACGCTGCCCGCCCGCAGATCCTCCAGCACGGTGGCCACGCCCTCCTCGTCGATGCGCAGCAGCGACGCCGTGCCCCGCTCCAGAACGCCCACCTGCGCCCCGCCCCGGGCAAAGTCATAGGCCACGTCCTCCGGCCGGTACGTTTTCTGGACCGCCTGAAAGCAGTCGATCATCCGGAGATAGCTTTCATAGCTGATCCCGTCGAACAGGGGGCTTTGCTTCAATTCCTGCGGTGAGAGCATCCCGATCCCTCCGATGCCGTCCGGCGCGGGGCCGGGCGCGATTTAAAGATTTGTTCACCAATGTGTGGAAAATATCCGGTATAGTAAAGGTATAAACGCCGGCGGCATCCGCCCGCCCGCAACTGATGAAAAGGGGTATCCATGTGAATATCGCCTATTTTCTGACGCCGAAAAACGACGTGGCCTATCTTTACGACGACTTCACATTCCGTCAGGGACTGGAAAAAATGCGGCGGCACGGCTATTCCGCCATTCCCGTGATCGCCCGGGACGGCACGTACCGCGGCACCGTCAGCGAGGGGGACTTCCTCTGGCGCATTCTGGACGCGGAGCCGCTGATGGGCGTTCCGCCCACCATGAAGTCCACGGAAAAGCTCCTCGTGGAGGACATCCTGCGCAGCGGCGCCTATCCCCCCGTTCGCATTACCGCGTCCATGGAGCATCTTCTCACCTGCGCGATGAACCAGAACTTCGTCCCCGTGGTGGACGATCTGGACAAGTTCATCGGCATCGTCACCCGAAAGAACCTGATGTGCCGCCTGCCGGAGCTGGCGGAGCTTCCCGCTCTTTCCCATCTGAAAAAGATCGTCTGAACCCCCGTGGGGCGCGGCGCAGGCCGCGCCCCGCGCTTTTTTCAGCTCTGGGCGTCGATGCGCTCCTTCAGCTCGTTGAGATACATCCAGCGCTCCGTCCGCTCCTCCAGCCGCGCGTTCAGCTCGTCCTGCCGCTGCGTCAGCTCCTGAAGGCGCACGTAGTCGCTGCCGCAGGCGCTCATGGCGGTGGCGTTCTCCTTCAGCGCTGTCTCCAGCTCGGCCAGCTCGCCGTCGATGGTGTCAAACTCCCGCTGCTCCTTGAACGTGAACTTCAGCTTCTTCTCCCGGGGGCGGCGGGTGTCCTCCCGCTCCGGCTTTTCCGCCGGGGGCGGGGCCGCCTGCTCCCGGCGCTTGCGGGCGTAGTCCGACCAGTTTCCGGTGTACCGCTCCACCGCGCCGTTCCCCTCCACGGCGAAGATCTGCCCCGCCAGCTTGTCCAGAAAGAACCGGTCGTGGGACACCGCCAGGATCGGGCCGGGGAACGTGTCCAGATAGTCCTCCAGAATGGAGAGGGTGGTCACGTCCAGATCATTGGTCGGCTCGTCCAGCAGCAGCACGTTCGGCGCGGACATCAGCACGCTGAGCAGGTACAGCCGCCGCCGCTCGCCGCCGGAGAGCTTTCCGATGGGGACGGACTGAAGCTCCGGCGGAAACAGGAAGCGCTCCATCATATCCTTGGCGGAGAGAACGCCCTCCTCCGTTTTCACCGCGTCGGAGATGCCGCGGATGAAGTCGTACACCCGCTGGGTCAGGTCCAGCTCCCGCCCCTCCTGCGAAAAGTACCCCAGACGCACGGTGGAGCCAACGTCCACCGTGCCGGAGTCCGGCGCCAGCCGCCCCGCGATCAGGTTGAGCAGGGTGGATTTCCCCGCGCCGTTGCGGCCCACGATGCCGATGCGGTCGTCCCGCAGGATGCCGTAGGAAAAATGGCTCAGCACGCTCCGCCCGTCAAAGGACTTGGACACGTCGTTCAGCTCGATGATCTTCTTTCCCAGCCGGCTGGAGGACGCCGTGAGCTGCACCGCCGCGTCCGTCTCCGGCGCGGCCTGATCCCGCAGCGCCTCATACCGCTCGATCCGGTCCCGGCTCTTGGTGGTCCGGGCGCGGCAGCCCCGCATGATCCACTCCCGCTCCGTGCGCAGGATCGCCTGCCGCTTGCGCTCGCCCGCCTGCGCCATCTCGGCCCGCTGAGCCTTCAGCTCCAGATATTTGGAGTAATTCGCCTCGTAGTGATAGAGCTTGGCGTGGTCCAGCTCCGTGATGTGGTTGGCAGCCCGCTCCAGAAAATAGCGGTCGTGGGTCACCATGATAAGCCCGCCCGTCCATTTCCGCAGCCGCTCCTCCAGCCACGCCACCATCTCGGTGTCCAGATGGTTGGTCGGCTCGTCCAGGATCAGAACGTCCGCCGGGTGGATCAGCGCCGCCGCCAGCGCCACGCGCTTGCGCTGCCCGCCGGAAAGCGTTCCGATCCGCTGGGCGGTGTCCGCGATGCCGAGACGGCTGAGCATGGCCTTGGCCTCGTACTCGTTCAGCGCCCGGAACTCCGCCGGAAAGCTGAGGAACACCTGCTCCAGCACCGTGGCGTTTTCATCCATCTGCGGGTTCTGGGGAAGGAAGCTGACCTGCACGTTGGGATCCCGGCGGACCGTTCCGCCGTCCGGCTCCAGCTGCCCGGCCAGAACGCGGAGAAAGGTGGACTTGCCCGCGCCGTTCACGCCGACGATGCCCACCTTGTCGCCCTCATTTAAATAAAGATCCACGTTGTCCAGAAGCTGTCTGGCTCCGAAGTTGATGGAAAGATGCTCTGCGGAAATCAGCATACGCGCCTCCTGCGTTGTGAAAATACAAGGCTATCATACCACACTTTTCCCCGCCGCGCTATCCTTTCCGGCGGGAGTGTGGTATAATCGGCTCTCAGAAAGGAGGGCAGTCCCATGCCCTATGTCAGCTACCGCGCCGCGCCGGAGGATGCGGGTCTCACCGTCCGGCGCATTCTGCGCCAGCGGCTCCGCTTCTCCGCCCACGCCGTCTCCCGGCTCACCCGGACGGAGGGCGGCATTCTCGTCAACGGCGAACCGGCGCGCACCACCCGCGTCCTCGCCCCCGGCGACACGGTCAGCGCCCAGAGCGGCGACGTGCGCCGCCAGCGGGAGGCGCCGGTCCCCGGCCCGTGGCCCCTGCCCGTGGTCTGGGAGGACGAGCATCTGCTCATCGTGAACAAACCCGCGGGCATGACCGCCCACGTCTCCAACTTCCTGCCGGACACGCCCACGGTGGCCGGGGCGCTGGCCTATACCCGGGGGACGGATTTCATCTTCCACGCGGTGAACCGGCTGGACAAGGGCACCACCGGCCTGATGGCCGTGGCCAAGAGCGGATACGTCCACGACCTGCTCCGCCGCGCCCTCCACACGGACGGCTTCCTGCGGGAATACCGGGCGGTCTGCATCGGCGTCCCCCGGCCGGAGTCCGGCGTGATCGACCTGCCCATCGGGCGGGACGAACGCTCCGCCGTCCGCCGCTGCGTCCGGCCCGACGGCCAGCCCGCCGTCAGCCGGTACGAGGTGCTGAAAACCGACGGGACGCGCTCGCTCCTGCGCCTGCTGCCCCAGACCGGGCGCACCCATCAGCTCCGGGTCCACATGGCGGCCATCGGCTGCCCGCTGGCCGGGGACTGGCTCTACGGGCAGGAGGACCCGGAGCTGATCCCCCGCCCCGCGCTCCACTCCGCCCGTATGGCGCTGCGCCACCCCGTCACCGGCGAGGCGCTGGAGTTCACCGCGCCGCTGCCGGAGGACATGGCCCGGCTCCTGCCGGAGTAAGCGGCCCCGCGGTTCACTTCATAGTTGCCCGCAGCGTCTCCAGATTCTGCTCCATCAGGGAAAGATACGTCGCTCCCGCGTCCAGCTCCGCCTGCGAGACGTTGTGGCAGGAGTGGAACAGGGCCGTCCGCGCACCGGCGGCCTCGGCGATGCTGTCCGCCACCAGATGGTTGGAAAACTCGATATAGTAGACCGTCCCAAGTCCCTCCTCCCGCACCTTGCGGGTCAGAAACGCCACGGTGGCGGCGGACGGCTCCGTCTGGGTGCTGCACCCCGGGAAGGCCGCGTAGCACTCCAGCCCGTATTCGTCCGCGAAGTATCGCAAAGGGAAGCGGTCGCCGAACACCATGGTCTTTTGCTCCACCGTGTCGAAAAACGCGCGGAACGACCGATCCAGCTCCTCCAGCTTTTCCACCTCCGCCGCCGCGTTGGCCCGATAGGCCGCGGCGTTGGCCGGGTCCGCCTGCGCCATCCGCTCCCCCACGGCGCGGGTGATGGAGGCGGCGTTCACCGGAGAGGTCCACACGTGCTCGTCGTATTCCAGCACCTCGCCCTCCCCGTGGGCGCCGTGTCCGTCATGATCGTCGTCATCGTCATGGCCGTGGTCCCGGTGGGTCATGCCCTCCAGCGCGTCCTCCTCCTTCAGCTCCACGCAGTCCGTCATTTTCATGGCGTTCACGCCGCCGTCCACGGACTCCAGCAGCGTGTCCACCCATGCGTCGGACTCGCCGCCCACGTAGATGAACAGCGTGCTGGCCCCCACGTTCAGGATGTCCCGGGGCGTCGGCTCGTAGCTGTGGCTCTCCGCCCCCGGCGGCAGCAGCAGCTCCACCCGTGCCAGATCCCCGCAGACGGCGCGGGCCAGATCGTAGGCCGGGAACACCGTGGCCGTCACCAGCGGGCGGCCGTCGTCCGTCTCCGCCGTGGCGGAAGGCGCGGCGCAGCCCGCGGTCAGCAGCGCCGCGGCAGACAGCGCCGCCAGCAGGCGCAGGATGCTTCGTTTCATATCGGTTTCCTTTCCAATTTGAGAATGGTTTTCATATTTTGCAGTATAACACGGCCGTGCCGGGAATGCAAGTCCCAACCGCGCCCGTAAAAAAGCCGCCCGCCCTCGGCTTATCCGAGGGCGGGCAGTCGTTTTGTTCACGGATTCAGCGCCGCCAGTTCATCAGCGCCCGTTTTTTGACGCCGGAGACAATGCCCATGGCGGCGTACAGCGTGACGATGGAGGAGCCGCCGTAGCTGAAAAAGGGGAGCGTCAGGCCGATGACCGGCATGACGAACAGGCACATGCCGATGTTCTCCACCGTCTGGAAGATCAGCATTCCCGCCATGCCCACGCACACCAGCCGGGCGTAATCGCTGCCGGCCTGCCGCGCCACCCACAGACAGCGCAGAATGATGGCCGCCAGCACCACGATCACCATGAGACAGCCGAAAAAGCCCAGCTCCTCGCCGGTCATGGCAAAAATGAAGTCCGTGTGCCGCTCCGGCAGAGCGCCGCGGCCCGCCTGGGTCTGGGTGCCGTTGAACAGGCCCTGCCCAAACCAGCCGCCGCTGCCCAGCGCCAGAAGGCCCCGGGTCTGCTGCCAGCCCACGCCCTGGGGGTCGAAGCTGTGGTCAAAAAGGACGTGGAACCGATCGGCCATGTGGGTGGGCAGCTTTCCAAGGAGGTAAAGCCCCGTGATGCCCGCCGCCGCCGCCGCGCCGCCCAGCGCGAACCACTGCCACGCCACGCCCGCCACCAGCGCGATGCACGCGAAGATGAACACGTAGACCAGCGCGCTGCCCATGTCGCTGGACACCACGTAGATCAGCCCCACCATGAAAAGGAGATGGGCCGCGGGCAGCGCCACGCTGCCAAGGCTCTTCAGTTCCCGCCGCTGCTCCCGCACCCACTCGAACTGCTTGGAGAGAAGCAGGATGAAGGCGATCTTCACCACCTCCGCCGGCTGGATGGAGACGGGCACGTGGGGAATGGCCAGCCACGCGCGGTTTCCGTTGCGGGTGACGCCCAGCGGCGTGCGCAGCAGGAGGATGAACACCACGCTGAAAAGGAAGATCAGCCGCCAGTGCTTGACCAGCAGCTCCACGTCCACCATGGACAGCAGCACGTAAGCCGCCAGTCCGATCAGCATGGCCGCGCCCTGCACGCCCACATAGCGGATCATGCTGGACACGCCCATATAGCGCGTGGCGCTGGCGATCAGCACCATGCCGAACAGCGTCGCCCCGCAGCAAAGTCCCAGCAGGACCAGATCCGCCTGCTGAAAAAAGTCCGACAGCATTCCTCGAAAACGGTTGAACATGGCCTCTCCTATCCGAAAAATCCCATGATTTGCAGGTTATCAGTATACCACAGGCGGCCCCGTGTGTAAACCGATGAAATTTGTTTTTACATCCGGGAAAAACTGTGCTATACTGTTTGCGGCAATTTTGAAGGAGGCGCGGACATGGAGTTTCTTTCCCACAGCACGGCGGAGACGGAAGCCGCCGGGGAAGCGCTGGCCCGCCGTCTCCGTCCGGGAACGGTGCTGGCCTATCAGGGCGGTCTGGGCATGGGCAAAACGGCCTTTACCCGGGGGCTTGCCCGGGGCCTTGGCTGCGAGGACCGGGTCACCAGTCCCACCTTTACCATCGTCAACGAGTACGAGGGCCGCATTCCCCTGTTCCACTTTGATATGTACCGCCTGCCGGACGCGGACGCGCTGTTCGACATCGGGTGGGAGGATTATCTGGGCCGCGGCGGCGTGTGCGCCGTGGAGTGGAGTGAGCGGGTGGAGGACGCCCTGCCGGAGGACACGGTATGGGTGCGCATCCGCCGCAGCCCGGAGAACGACGACTGGCGCATCATTTCGGTGGAGGGAGTGGACGAGGCATGAAGATCCTTGCGCTGGAGACCTCGGCCCGGGCCTGCTCCGCCGCCGTGACGCAGGACGGGCAGATCCTTGCCGCCTGCTGCCAGAACTCCGGCCTGACCCACAGCCGCACCCTCATGCCCATGGTGGAGTCCATGCTGAAAAACGCGGACCTGACGCTGGACGGCATGGACGCGGTGGCCGTGGCCGCCGGCCCCGGCTCCTTCACCGGCATCCGCATCGGCGTGGCCGCCGCCAAGGGGTTGGCGTTCGCCGCGGGGCTTCCCTGCGCCGCCGTCTCCACGCTGGAGGCCATGGCGCTGGGGCTGAGCCATCTGGAGGGGCATCTGATCGTCTGCGCCATGGACGCCCGGCGCAGCCAGATCTACAACGCTCTGTTCGAGGTCCGGGGCGGGACCCTCATCCGGCTGTGTCCGGACCGGGCGGCCGCCCTCGCGCACCTTGCCGAGGAGCTGCGCGGCGACCCGCGGCCGAAGATCGCCGTAGGCGACGGCGGCGCGCTGTGTCAGGCGGCGCTGAGCGAGCTGGGCGTTGCCTGCGCGCTGGCGCCCGCCCGCCTGCTGCATCAGAATGCGATCGGCGTCGCGCTGGCGGCGGAGGCCATGGCCGCAGCCGGACAGCTCGTCACCGCGCAGGAGCTTTTACCCGTATACCTGCGCCCCGCTCAGGCGGAGCGTTTGCGAGACCGACAAAAGAAGGAGAGCGGAACATGAACGAACACATCCATATCCTCAACCACCCCCTGCTTCAGCACAAGCTGACCATCCTGCGCAACAAGGACACCAGCACCAAGGACTTCCGGGAGCTGGTCAGCGAGATCGCCATGCTGATGACCTATGAGGCCACCCGCGACCTGCCGCTGGAGGACGTTGCCGTGGAGACCCCCGTGGCTCCCGGCACCTTCAAGACCATCTCCGGCAAAAAGCTGGCCATCGTCCCCATTCTGCGGGCGGGGCTGGGCATGGTGGACGGCGTTCTGAAAATGATCCCCGCCGCCCGCGTGGGCCACATCGGCCTGTTCCGCGACCCCGAGACGCTGGAGCCGGTGAAGTACTACTGCAAGATGCCCGCCGACATCGCCGAGCGGGACGTCATCATCGTGGACCCCATGCTGGCCACCGGCGGCTCCGCCTCCGCGGCCATCGGCTTCATGAAGGAGTACGGCTGCAAGCACATCAAGCTCATGGACGTGCTGGCCGCGCCGGAGGGCATCGCCCGCATTGAAAAGGAGCACCCGGACGTGGACGTCTATGTGGCCGCGGTGGACGATCATCTCAACGACCACGGCTACATCGTGCCCGGTCTGGGCGACGCGGGCGACCGCATCTTCGGCACCAAGTAAGCGTTCTATCAACACAATCAGCGAAGCGGACGGGTCATTTGACCCGTCCGCTTTTTCATGTACCCGCCGCCGCTGAACGCGCGTCAGCGCTTTGCGGCCTTTGCGTTTTTCGCCTTTTTGGCCCGTCGGGCCGGAGGCGGCTCCGGCGGCGGAGGAGCCAGCTTCTCCGCCGGGATGTTCCGCGCGGCCAGCCGGTCCCGGACGTACCGGCGGAACAGGGCGTACACCACCGAGCACAGGGGGATGAACACCAGCATTCCCAGAATGCCCATCAGCTTTCCGCCCACCGTGACCGCCGCCAGCACCCAGATGGACGGCAGACCCACGGAGGAGCCGACCACATGGGGATAGATGAGGTTGCCCTCCACCTGCTGCAAGACGAGGAACAGCACGATGAAGGCCAGCGCCTGCATCGGGCTGGACAGCAGAATCAGCAGCGCCCCCACCGCGCAGCCGATGAACGCGCCCACAATGGGGATCAGCGCCGTCAGCGCGATCAGAACGCCCACCAGCACCGCGTAGGGCATCCGAAGGACCGCCATGGACACGGTGAACATACTGCCGAGGATCACCGCCTCCAGACACTGGCCGGACAGGAAGCTGGAAAACGTCCGGTTGGACAGGGCCGCCACCTCGAGGACGCGGTCCGCCGCCCGCTCCGGCAGCAGCGCGTACAGGCACCGGCGGGCCTGACCGCCCAGCTTTTCCTTTTGCAGCAGCAGATATACGGCGAATACCAGCCCGATGAAAAACGTGCTGATCCCGCTGACCACGCCGCCCACAAGGCTCACGCCGCTGGCCACGCCGCCCATGCCGGAGTTCACCAGCGAAGTCCCCAGCTCCTGCAAAAGCTCCAGCGCCTTGCCGGAGAGCGCCTGCCAATCCACGTTCAGGCCGGAGAGCGCGGTCTGAAGCTCCGGCAGCCGCTCCTCCAGCCCCGCCAGCGCGGCGGGGAGCCGAATGAAAAACCGCTGCGCCTGCTGCGCCACGGAGGACGCGGCCTCCCCCAGCTTGGGGACGATGACCAGCCCCGCCAGCGCCAGAACGCCAAGGACCAGCACCAGCGTCAGCATGAAAGCCAGCGGCCGGCGCGCCCCGCCCGCGCCCGCAGGCAGGCGGCGCTCCACCGCCCGCATGGGCACGTTCAGAATGAATGCGATGGCGCAGCCCAGCAGGAACGGCGACACCAGACTCAAAAGCGCCCGCAGCGCCGCCAGCAGGACCGCCAGATTCTGAAGACACCAATATCCCGCCAGAACGGCGGCGGCGGCCAGCGCCGCCGTCCGGATGGTTTTCTGTTCCATAGTCCTCCTCAGCTCCGGCGGTACTTCTCCGCCGCCTCCAGATACAGCCGGGCCTCGGTCCGGTTGGTCTCAATCTCCTCCGGCGTCAGCGCCCGGACCACCCGGGCGGGGCTGCCCAGGATCATGGACCCGTCCGGCGCGTCCAGCTTCCCCGTGACCAGCGCCCCGGCACCCACAAGGCAGTCGTTCCCGATCCGCGCGCCGTTGAGCACGATGGAGCCCATGCCGATCAGCGTGTTGTCGCCCACGGTGCAGCCGTGGAGGATCGCGCCGTGGCCCACCGTGCAGCCCCGGCCGATCCGGGTCTCCTCGTGGAGCAGGCAGTGATCCTGAATGTTGGTGTTCTCGCCCACCTCGATGGGGCCCCAGTCGCCCCGGAGAACAGCGTAATACCAGATGTTCACGCCCCGGCCCAGCGTCACGTCTCCCGTGACCGCCGCGCCCTCGGCGATCAGGACGTTTTCATCGCTCTCCCGCTTTTGATACGGCATGGCGGTTCCTCCTCAGATGGCAAAATTTCCGTCGGTGAACACGGGGATCTCCCGGCCGTCGTGGGTCGTGCCCACGATGGACAGGTCCTTCGTACCCACCATGAAGTCCACATGGGTGATGGACTCGTTCAGCCCCCGGGCCGTCAGCTCCGCCCGGGTCAGCTCCCGCCCGTCCTTCAGGCAGGGATACGCTTCGCCGAAGGCGATGTGGCAGGCGGCGTTCTCGTCGAACAGGGTGTTGTAGTACAGGATCTTCTGGTTGGAGATGGGGCTGTCATACGGCACCAGCGCCACCTCGCCGAAGTAAGACGCGCCCTCGTCCACGGCGATGGCCGCCTTGAGCGTCTCCTCTCCCTGCTTGGCGTGGGCCTCCACGATCTTTCCGTCCCGGACCACAAAGTGGAACCCGTCGATGATGTTTCCGCCGTGGACCAGCGGCATGGCGGCGTATACCACGCCGTTGACGCCCGTTTTCAGCGGCGAGGTGAACAGCTCCTCGGTGGGGATGTTGGCGATGAAGGACTGGCCCTTGAGGGTTTCGTCGTCGCCCGCCTCCCAGATGTGGCCCTCCGGCAGCTCCACCGTCAGGTCGGTGCCCAGCGCGTTGGTGTAGTGCAGGGACTTGAAGTTCAGCTCGTTGAGCTTTTCCCGGCGGCGGGCCAGCGTGGCGATGTGCTCCTGCCATTTTTCAACGGCCCGGCCGTCTCCACTGATGCGGACGGCGGCAAAGATGGCGTCCCACAGCTTCTGGACCGCCTCGTCCTCCCCCGCCTGCGGGAAGACCTTTTTCGCCCACGACGGGATGGGGATGGACGCGATGCACCACGGGAAGCCGCTGCTCATCTGCAGGCGGTCGAACTCCCGCAGGGCCTTTCCGCTGGCCTGCTGGGCGCGGGTGACGCGGCCGGGGTCCACGCCCTTGAGATTTTCCGGGTCGCTGGCAGAGATGGCGAGATACGCCGCGCCCTCCTGCGCGTAGTCATTGTAGAAATGCCGCCGCCAAAGAGGCACGCTGTCAAACACGTCGTCCGCCGCCCGGAGATATTTCATCCGGCCCAACGCGTCGTCGCTCCAGTTCATGACCACCTCGCGGCAGCCCGCATCGTACCCCTCCGCCGCGCACAGCCGCGCGAACCACGCGCACTCCACCGGCGCGGAGATCACCAGCGTCTGCCCCGGCTGCACGTTCAGGCCCACCCGCACCAGCAGGGCGGCGTATTCCTTCAGCTTTTCTTCCATGCTCATCATCCTTTCTGAAAGACAGTATTCCTGATCCTGCCTATTTTATCGCATCTGGGCCGGAATGTAAAGCAAAGAGCGCGGCCGTCCCCGAAGAAAGCGGACCGCCCTCCGCATACGCGGAGGGCGGCGCGGTCACGCGGTCTGGAGCCGTTCCCGTTTTTTCCAGCTCACAAAGCCGTACAGATCGTTCAGAAAAAAGATCGCAAAGTTGACGACCACCGGCGCGTACGCCGGGTCCTTCATGGCCGCCAGGCTCCACGGTACGACCAGGACGAGATTGTTGGCCGCGCAGCCCAGCGCGTAATACGACGAGCACAGCATCGTCAGCGCCGCCGCCAGAAGGCCGGTGGTGACCGAGACCGTGCTGAACGCGAGATTCGGCGTCCGGAACCAGCGCAGAATGAAATAGAACGCGCCGGTGACCAGAACGCTCAACCCAGCCACGATCAGCGCCTGCCGCTTTTCCAGCCGCCGGAGACAAGGTCAGAAAGCGTGACCGCCAGAATAGACGCGCCCCAGAGCCGCCGCTCCCGCGGCGTGAGCGTTTTCCAAGGATGATTCAAGTGTTATCCTCCTAAAATTCAAAATTTCATAGAATTTGAGGAGCTGTCGGGGGGGCAGGATCGGGGGCCGCCTGTTCAGGAACCGCATCGCTTTCCCTCACCGCCTTTCTTCACCGTTTCAAAAAAAGTCCCATAGAGCATACCCCACAGCGGCCCGGCCCGCAACCCCGTATTTTCGCTTAAAACGGAAAGCGGGGAGCGCCAAGGCGCTCCCCGCTCTGGGATCACAGCAGTCCGCGGCTTTGCAGGAACTCCCGCGCCACGTCATCCGCGCTGCGGCCCAGCACGTCCACCTGATAGGTCATCTCCGTCATGTCCTCGTTGGAGATCTGCCCGGCCAGCAGGTCCAGCACCTCCTCCAGCTCCGGCGCGGCGGCGGAGAAGCGCTCCAGCGTGTCCTCCCGGATGAGGAACGCGCCGTTGTACTCCGGGAAAAAGTGCAGATCGTCCTCCAATATTTTCAGGCCCGTCTTGCGGTTCAGCCCGTCGGTGGCGTAGACCTCCGTTACATCGAAGCTGCGGTTTTCCACCGCAGTGTATTTCAGTCCCGCGTCCACCGGGACGGCGGCCTTGAAGTCCAGCCCGTAAAACTCCGTGAACGGGCCGTATTTCATGCTGCCCTCCAGCGTGAAGAACTCCTGCTCCGCGCCGAAGGTCAGCTCCGGCGCCACGGGGATCAGGTCGCTGATCTTCTCCAGACCGTACCGCTCCGCGATCTCCTGTGGAACGGCCACGGAATAGGTGTTGTTGAAGCCCAGCTTTTTCAGAAGGCGCATCCCGTACTGCTCCTGCGCCAGCGCATTGGTGAAGTCGTAAAGCGTCTCTCCCGGCGGAACGTCCGCGGGGTCCCGCTTCAAAAACGTGGTCAGCAGCGTCCCGTCGTAGGAGATCATCAGGTCGCAGCTGTGATTTTCCCCCTTGAGGGCATTGAAGTTGTTCACCTGCGACATCTGGTCCCGGATGGTGACGGTCAGGGCCGTCCGGTCCTCCACCAGATCCCGCACCAGCCGGTCCATGATCTGCGTCTCGGAATAGTCGCCGTCGTAGAGCACCAGCTCCGTCTCCCCTGTGCTCTCCCGCAGGCCGAAGGGAATGCACACCGCCGCCAGCGCCATCAGGCAGGCCAGCGTGATCCCCATCCGGCGGCTGACGCCCCGGGACGCTTTCAGCCGCCGCTCGAACCAGCCCATGGCAAGGTCCAGCGCCACGGCAATGACCATCAGCGCCCCGGTGGCGGAGAGGATCAGGCCCATGTCCGCCACCCGGATGCCCCGGTTGATGACGCTGCCCAGTCCGCCGCCGCCCACGAACGCCGCGAACACGGCGGAGCCGATGGCGTTGACCACCGCGATGCGCACGCCGGTGAACACCATGGGAAACGCCAGCGGGAACTCCACGTGGAGCAGCCGGTACAGCCGCCCCATGCCCATGCCCCGGGCAGCCTCCTTCACGCCGGGGTCCACCTCCTGAAGCCCGAGGTACGTGTTGCGCACGATGGGCAGGAGGGAGTAGAGCGTGATGCCGATGATGACCGTCAGCCTGCCCGGCCCCGCCAGCACCATGATGATGCCCAGCAGGGCAAGGGAGGGGATGGTCTGCAAAAGATCCGCGATCCACAAAATCACGGGCCGGGCCTTCGGATAGAGATAGGCCAGCACGCCCAGCGGCAGTCCCACCAGAATGGACGCCAGAGACGAGGCCAGCACGATGTAAAGATGCTGCGCCGCCAGCTCCCAGCTCATCGTCCGCCCTCCTTCCGCATTCCGCGGGGCGTGACCTTCTTCTGCAGCAGGTCGATGAGCGCCCCGATCACAACGGCAAGGATGGCCGCCGGGACCGCCCCGGCGATGATGAGGGTATTGTTATTGGAGCTGACGCCCTGATAGACAAAGTTGCCCAGACCGCCCAGACCGATCATGGCCGCCAGCACAGCCCAGCTCACGGTGTACACCGCCGACATCCGCAGCCCCGCCACGATGGTGGGCATGGCCAGCGGCAGCTCTACCTGCCACAGGACCTGGAGCGGCGACATCCCGCAGCCACGGGCGGCCTCCAGATACTTCGGCTCCACGCTCAGGATGCCGGTGTATGTATTTTTCAGGACAGGGAACATGGCGTAAACGGACAGGGCGATGATAACGGCGGCGGGCCGCATCCCCAGCCACAAAAACAGCACGCCGATGAACACCAGTCCCGGCACCGTCTGGAACACGGACACCACCGGCAGCAGCACCGCCGACCACCGGGGCGCGCGGCTGAGCAGCACGCCCAGCGCCAGCCCCAGCACGAAGCCGGCGGCCACGCTGACCAGCACATAGGCGATGTGGACGCAGACGGCCTGCGCCAGCATGGCGCCGTAAGCGGAAAAGAATGCTCTCATCGCTCGTCCCCCCACAGGGTCGTGGCCACGGACCGCGCCACGCTGGTCTTGGTGACGATGCCGGCAATGGTGTCGTCACTGTTCAGGACCACCACGTAATCGTCCCCGGACTCCAGAAGATAGTCCACGCTGGTCTTGGCCTCGTCGCCCACCCGGGCGGTGTGGGGCGTCTGAACGATCAGCGTCTCGATGTTGGGAAGCCCCCTGCCCCAGAGCTTGATGCCCCGGATCGTGACCACGCCCAGATAATGGTCCGTCTCGTCCGTGACCAGCAGGGTGTCCACGCCGTTGCGGGCCATCATCTCCGCGCACTCCAGAACGCCCCGGTCCTTCCGCACGCGGTAGGCATTTGGGCGCATGAACTGCTCGATCTTCGCGCTGGCGCCGCTGTCCGTAGCGTGCTTGCCGAGGAAGCTGCGCACAAGGTCGCTGGCGGGATGCTCCAGCATCTCCTCCGGCGAGGCCATCTGCTCGATATGCCCGCCGTTCATAAAGAGGATGGTGTCCGCCAGCTTCAGCGCCTCGTCCATGTCGTGGGTAACGAAAACGATGGTCTTGTGCAGCTTCTGCTGGAGCTTTTTCACCTCGTCCTGCAGATTCTCCCGGGTCATGGGGTCCAGCGCCCCAAAGGGTTCGTCCATCAGCACGATGGGCGGCGACGCCGCCAGCGCCCGCAGCACGCCGATGCGCTGCTGCTGCCCGCCGGATAACTCGTTGGGATACTTTCCGGCGTACTTTTCATAGGGCAGCTCCACCATCTCCAGAAGGTCGCGCACAATGCGCTCACAGTGGGCCTTGTCATACTTCAGCAGCCGCGGCACCACGCAGATATTCTGCGCCACGGTCATGTTTGGAAACAGGCCGATCTGCTGGATGACGTATCCGATGTGGCGGCGCAGCTCCACCTTGTCCATGGAGGCGGCGTCTTTCCCGTCGATGAGGACTCTGCCGCCGTCCGGCTCCAGCAGGCGGTTAATCATCTTCATCGTGGTGGTCTTTCCGCAGCCGGACGGCCCGATCAGCACCAGAAACTGTCCGTCCGGGATGGTAAAGCTCAGATCGCTGAGAATGGTGGTTTTTCCGTAGTGCTTGGACACATGGTCGAACTGGATCATCGCTCAGTCTGCTCCTTTCCCCGCGGCGGGCTGCCGCCCGCCTGCTTCCTCCGTTTCCTCCGGGACGGCCGCCAGACGGCGCGCCGCCTCCGCGGCGGCGGGCGTGCCGATCAGGATCATCACGTCCCCGCCGTACAGCTCGGCGTACGGCCCCGGGGATAAGATCACCCGCTGGCCCCGCCGGATGGCGGCCACGGTCCCGCCCGTGGACTGCCAGAAGCGCAGCGCGCCGATGCTCCGCCCCGTCAGTGGCGAACCCTTTGGCACCGGCACCTCGAAGCTGGGCAACGGCTCCGCCGCAGAGGAAAACGTCTCCTCGCTGCGCAGCAGCGCGGCGGACACCTTTTCCATCCGCCGGTTCAGCTCCTCGTATTCCTGCACGATCTGGCGCAGCTGCATCCGCAGCGTCCGGCTCTCCGCGCCCTCGCCGAAATCCTCCAGATAGCGTCTCGCGTTGTCCCGGGAGAGGACCACCGCGCCGCTCTGGGGCTTCACGTCGATCACCTTCATGTCCGCCAGCATCCGCAGCGCCCGGCGGATCGTCTCCGGCGACACGCCGTATTCCGACGCCATCACCGACCGGCCGAACAGCCGCTCCCCCTCCGGCAGATCTCCGGCCGCCACCCGGGAGGCCACATCCGCCGCGATCTGAAGATACTGCGCCGGGACCGTCATTTCCCGCATCCGCGCTCCCTCCGCTTCGTTTGATCTCTGGATACGCCGGTCAGCCGAGCCGCGTCCGGCTTTGCTGACCGATGATATCATTATATACTGACAACTTGAATGTGTAAAGGGAAGCGGCAGTTAATAATCTGTGAATATTTTCCTCCCCAAAGCACAAAAGAACGCGCTCCCCCTCTCGGAGAGCGCGTCCGCGCAGGTCAGGAAAGCTCCGCCTGACCGGTATAGAGCTGATAGTAGCGGCCCTTCTGCTCCAGCAGCTCGTCGTGGCCGCCCCGTTCAATGATCTCGCCCTGCTCCAGAACGAGGATCGCCTGCGAGTTGCGCACGGTGGAGAGCCGGTGGGCGATGACGAATACCGTCCGCCCCGCCATGAGCTGGTCCATGCCCCGCTCGATGAGCTTTTCCGTCCGGGTGTCGATGGAGCTGGTGGCCTCGTCCAGGATCAGCACCGGCGGGTTGGACAGCGCCGCCCGGGCGATGTTCAAGAGCTGGCGCTCGCCCTGACTGAGACTGCCGCCGTCGCCGGAGAGAACGGTCTGATAGCCCTTGGGCAGATGGCGGATGAAGGCGTCCGCGTTGGCCAGCCGCGCCGCGGCCTCCACCTCCTCGTCCGTGGCGTCCAGCCGCCCGTAGCGGATGTTGTCCGCCACGGTGCCGCTGAACAGGTGCGTGTCCTGCAAAACCACGCCCAGCGAGCGGCGCAGCGAATCCTTTTCGATGTCCCGGACATTGATGCCGTCATAAGTGATCGTGCCGCCGCCGATCTCGTAAAAGCGGTTGATGAGGTTGGTGATGGTGGTCTTGCCCGCGCCGGTGGAGCCGACGAAGGCGATCTTCTGCCCCGGCTCGGCAAACAGGGAGATGTCCTTCAGGATGGTCTTTTTCCCATCGTAGCTGAAGGTCACGTGGTCAAAGCGCACGTCGCCCCGAACCTCGGTCAGCGAGCCGTCCGGCTTTTTCCAAGCCCACGCGCCCGCGTCCACCTGCGTCTCCTCCAGTCCGCCGCCGGGCAGCAGCCGGGCGCGCACCAGCGTGACTTTGCCCTCGTCCGTCTCCGGCGGGGTCTCCATGACCTCGAAGATGCGCTCCGCGCCGGCCACAGCGGCAAGGATCGTGTTCACCTGCTGGGAGATCTGGCTCACCGGCTGGCTGACCTGACGGGTGTACTGCAAAAAGAGCGCCAGCCCGCCCAGATCGCCGTTCCGGATGGCGAGGATCGCGCCCGCCATGCAGGTAACGGCGTAGTTGATATAGCTGAGGTTGCCCATCACGGGCATCATGGCCCCGGCGTAGGCCTGCGCGTCCGTGGCCGCGCGGCGGTACTCCTCGTTGCGCCGGCGGAAGCCCTCCACCGCCGCCCGTTCGTGGTTAAAGACCTTGACCACCTTCTGGCCCTCGGTCATTTCTTCAATATAGCCGTTCACCGCGCCGATGGCCTTCTGCTGGGCCGTGAAGTTCCGGCGGCTGCGCCCGCCGATGCCCCGGACCGCCGCCAGCATCACCGCCAGCACGGCAAAGGTGATGAGCGTGAGCAGCGGGCTGACGTAGAGCATCATGCCGATGGTCCCGAGGAACATGGCCGAGCAGGACAGCAGCGAGGCGAAGGAGTTGTTGATGGCCTCGCTCACGTTGTCGATGTCGTTGGTGAAGCGGCTCATCAGCTCGCCGTGGGTATGGGCGTCGAAATAGCTCAGGGGCAGCTTCTGGAGCCGCGCAAACAGGTCCCGCCGCAGCGCGGCCACGGTGTTCTGGGACACGCGGACCATCACCCGGGCGTAGGCAAAGCTCAGCAGCGCGCCCAGCGCGTAAATGCCCCCCATCAGGGCCAGCATCCGGGCAAGGCCCGGAAAGTCGCCGGGGAGGATATAGTCGTTGATGAGCGGGCGCAGCAGGTAGGACCCGCCCACGCTGCACGCCGCGCTGCCAAGAATGCACACGGCCACCAGAATCAGGTGGAGCCGGTACCGGCCCAGATAGCCCATGAGCTTGCCGAGGGTGCCCCGCAGGTCCCGGGGCTTTTGAAAGCCGCCCCGGTTCGGCCCGCGGCCCGGGCCGCGCCCGGAGACGGGCGGTGCGTTTCTCTGTTCAGCCACCGATGCTCACTCCTTCCTGCTGGGACTTATAAACGTCCCGATAGATCTCGCAGCTCTCCATCAGCTCCGCGTGGGTGCCCTGTGCTGCAAGGCGGCCATGGTCCATCACGAGGATCGTGTCCGCGTCCGCGATGGAGGACACCCGCTGGGCGATGATGAGCTTGGTGGTGTCCTTCAGCTCCTCCCGGAACGCCCGGCGGATCTTGGCGTCCGTGGCGGTATCCACCGCGCTGGTGGAATCGTCCAGGATCAGGATCTTCGGCTGCTTCAGGATCGCCCGGGCGATGCACAGCCGCTGCTTCTGCCCGCCGGAGACGTTCACGCCGCCCTGACCCAGATCGGTGTCCAGCCCGTTGGGCAGGCGGTCGAGAAATTCGTCCGCGCAGGCCGCGCGGCAGGCCGCGAGAAGCTGCTCCTCCGTGGCGTTCGGATCACCCCAGAGCAGGTTTTCCCGCACGGTCCCGGAAAAGAGGGTGTTTTTCTGAAGCACTACGGACACCGCGTCCCGCAGGTGCTCCATGGTATAGTCCGACACGGGCCGTCCGCCCACGCGGACCGTTCCCTCCTGCGCCTCGTAGAGCCGGGGGATAAGCGACACCAGCGTGGATTTACCGCTGCCGGTCCCGCCGAGGATGCCCACGGTGGCTCCGGCGGGGATGTGCAGATCCACGTCCTCCAGCGTCCAGCCCGTGTCCTCCGCGCCGTACCGGAAGCTGACGTGGTCAAAGTCGACGGAGCCGGTCTCCACCTCCGCGCCGGGAACGGCCCGGTCGTTGCTGATGGCGGGCTTTTCGTCCAGCACCTCGCAGATGCGGCGGGCGCAGGCGATGGAGCGGGTCATCATCATGAAGATCATGGACACCATCATCAAGGACATCAGGATCTCCGTAATATAGGAGAAGAACGCGGTCAGGTCGCCCACGGGCAGCGTTCCGGCGTAGACCATCCTCCCGCCGAACCACATCACGGCGATGATGGTCCCGTAGATGATGAGCATCATCACCGGCATATTCACCACCACCGCGCCGAAGGCCTGCTCCGACGTGGAGCGCAGGCTGTCGTTCCGCCCGGCGAACTTCTCCTGCTCGTGGTCCTCCCGGACGAAGGACTTCACCACCCGGATGCCGGTCAGATCCTCCTGCACCACAAGGTTCAGCGCGTCCGTCTTTTCCTGAAGGCTGCGGAACAGCGGGCCGACCTTCATCATCAGCGCCGCGATGAACACCGCCAGCAGCGGGATGGACACCAGAAACACCCGGGAGAGCTGGGCACTGAGCCGGATGGACAGCACCAGCGCCGCCACCAGCATCACCGGTGCGCGCACCAGCAGGCGCATCCCCATCATCAGCGTCATCTGCATGGCGTTGACGTCGCTGGTCAGGCGCGTGACCAGCGAGGCGGTAGAGAATTTTTCAATGTTGGAAAAAGAAAAATCCTGCACACAGGCGTACTCCGCCTCCCGCAGGTTGGCGCCGAAGCCCATGCCCGCCCGGGAGGAAAACGCCGCGCTGCCCAGGCCGAACAGCAGCGCCACCATGGCCATGACCACCATCTGAACGCCCTTGCGCACGATGAAGCTCACGTCGCCGTTCGCCACGCCCACATCCACGATGTCCGCCATCACCAGCGGGATCAAAAGCTGGAAAATGGCGTCCATGGCGGAGCAGACGATGCCCGCCGCGATCCATTTCCGGTATCCTCTGGTGTAGGGGTAAAGTTTTCTCAGCATTTTTCGCGGTCCTCCTCCAGAATCTGAATCACCCGGCCCAGAAGGCTGTGGAGCTGGGCCAGCTCGCCGGGAGAGAGGCTCTTTTCCATCAGCCGCTCCGTGTCCAGCAGCTCCTGCCGGCAGCGCTCCAGCTGCATCAGTCCGCCCTGCGTCAGCGCCACGCGGCGGCGGCGGGCGTCCGACGCGTCCGCGCTGCGCTCCACCAGCCCCCGCTCCACCATCCGGTCCACGATGCCGTTGACGGTGGAGGGCTTCACCCGCAGGTGCCGCCCCAGCTCCATCTGGGAGAGCGACCCGCCGCAGAAATTGAGATGCAGGATCACATGGGCCTGCAGCGGCGTGACGCCGCAGCTGGCCATCCGGGCGTCTGCCCGCTCCCGGAACAGGTGGGCGGCGCAGCCCAGCGCCTGCCCGAGAGATCTGACCTCCTCCATCATATCGCCTCCTTATCTTTTGCGTGCTAAATGTTAGCACGCTAAATATTAGCATCATTTATTTGGGAAGTCAATGCCGGATCTGCTATTTTCTTTGAACGAATTATGAACAAATTTATGAAATCTGCGGGATTTGTAAACAAATTGTGAAAGGTCCGGCGGACGCGTTGACTTTTCACCCGCCGCCCGCTATCATGAACTCATCAAGCAGAACGCTTGACCGTTTCTCCTAGTTTTCCCTCTCCTTTCTCTATACCATACGGCAAAACGGACGGCTTTTTCGCCGTCCGTTTTGCCGTATTTCTCTTTCACCCGGCCAGCCCCGCCGCGCGGACGGTTTTTCCGGTCCCGGCGGCCGGGGACGCAGCCCGCGTAAACGTCTCTGCGAAAAGCGCGGCGGACCGCCCCCGCAGGGAAACGGCCCGCCGTTTTCGGTCCTCTCACGCGCTCAGGAATAGAGCTGCTCGTCGTCGTAATCGTCGTACTCGCTGCCGAACTTCTTGCTCAGCCGCTTCTTCATGCCGCAGCAGCCGACGCTCAGATCGTGCCATCCGCCGATCAGCAGGCAGATCACCGCCGCCAGCGCCAAGCTCGCCCCGATGATCTTCATGACCAGTTGCGCAGTCTTGCTCATACCGTAATCCTCCTTTAACGGACGCGTTTGCCCAGTTCCGCAAAAGAACTGCCTGAATATGGAGTATGATACACCAGATTTAAAAATATTACAAGGCCGCAGGCGATAATTTCCGCCGCCGTGCGCCCAAAACCGGCAGAAAAGCGCCCCGCCGCGGGGCGGGACGCTCCTCTTTTACGCTTTCGCCTGTCCGGCCAGAGCCTTTTCCAGCCCCCGCGCCAGCTGATCCGGGCAGGAGGTGGGCTTGAAGCCGCAGCGGATGCCCTTGAGCCGGGCCACGGCCTCCTGCGCGGGCATTCCCCGCACCAGCGCGGCGATCCCCTGAAGGTTGCCGCTGCATCCGCCCAGCACATCCAGTTCCTCGATCACGTTGTTCTCATCCAGCCGGACCCGCATCTCCTGAGAGCAGGTCCCCTGGGGGCGAAATGTAATGACCATCAGCCGATCCCTTCCGTTTCTGAAATATCACGGCAAAGGATACCACACCGGACCGGACGCGTCAAGAGCCTTTCAGGCCGCGCCGCCGGAATTGCGCCCCTCCAGCACCAGCCGGTCAGCAATCATGGCGATGAACTCGCTGTTGGTGGGCTTTCCCTTAGTATTGGAGACCGTGTAGCCAAAGAACTTCTGGAGCGTTTCCAGATCGCCCCGGTCCCACGCCACCTCGATGGCATGGCGGATGGCGCGCTCCACGCGGGAGGGCGTGGTGGAGAACCGGCGGGCCACCTCAGGATAGAGGACCTTGGTCACGGCGTTGATGACGTCCATATCCTCCACTGCGATCAGGATCGCCTCCCGCAGGTACTGATAGCCCTTGATGTGGGCGGGAACGCCGATCTCGTGGATGATGTCCGTGACCATGTTCTTTAAATTTTTGGTATGGGCGGCGGGCTGCGCCGGCTGGCACACCGCCCGCATCCGGTCCAGCAGGGCGGCATTTTCAAAGGGCTTGGGCATGAAGTAGGCCGCGCCCTTGCCCAGTGCCTCGGACACCACCTGCTCCGTGAAAAACGCGGAAACGATCATCGTGTGCACCGGCAGCTCCTCCCGCCGGAGCTGATCCAGCACGCCGAAGCCGTCCAGCTCCGGCAGCACCACATCCAGGATCAGCAGATCCGGGGCCAGCTCCCGGACCTGCTCAAGAGCGCTTCGGCCGTCTCCGACGCTGGCGGCGACCGTAAAGCCGCCGTCCTGCTCGATGATCTCCCGCAGCATGGCGCGGAAGCTCTCGTTGGCGTCCGCTATGATGACTTTCCTGCAAATCTCCATAATTTACCCTGTCCTCCATACTCGTATTCGGAATTTCCTTTGGATTCCCAAAGGTTCTGAATCTCTTTTCTATAATCTAACACAAACGGACAGGGTTTTCAAGGATTATTTGTAAATTATTGGTATTTTTTATTCGACAGAATGTTCAGATACTATCAATATTCCGTCAAAAGTGCTTAGCCGTCATGCGCTTTTCAGCATATTTCGGATGAGCAGGCCGTAGCCCCGGGTGGGATCTCCCAGCAGAACATGGGTCACAGCGCCCGCCAAACGGCCATCCTGAAGGATGGGCGAGCCGCTCATGCCCTGCACGATGCCGCCTGTTTTTTCCAGAAGCTCCGGGTCCGTGACGGTAATAAGGAGGTTGCGCCCCTCCGGGTCCGTGTTTAAAATTTTCGTGATCTCGATCTCGTATTCCTTTACCTCGTCGCCGTCCACATTGGCAAGGATCGTCGCCTTTCCCGTGTGGACCTGTTCGTTTTCCGCCACTGGGAGCGCGTTCTGCCCCAGCCGCTCGATCAGCTCCTGATCCGTCAGCGTGCCGAATACGCCGCCGCCGGTGTTGGCGTACAGCGTTCCGGTGTCGCCGGTGAGGTCAAAGTCTCCCTTCAGCTCACCTGCCGCGCCGGGCTGCCCGCGCTTGACCGCCTTTACCTCCGAGGGCAGGATCGCCCCTGAGGAAAAGGGCATCAGCGCGGCGGTGTCCACGTCCGTGACGCCGTGGCCCAGCGCGCCGAAGGTGTTGCTCTCCGGGTCGTAAAACGTCATGGTGCCGATACCCGCCATGCTGTCCCGTATCCACGCGCCGATGGCGTAGCTGCCGCCGCTGCCGTCCGCCGTGACCTCCAGATCCAGCGTTTTCGCCCCCCGCCGTACCTCCAGCCGGGCCGCCTCGCCGCCCGCGTCCTGGATCAGCGTGCGGAACTGCTCCGTGGAGGTGACGGCGCTTCCGCCGCACTGCACGATCACGTCGCCCACCGCCAATCCGCAGGCCCGGGCGGGCGTATTGCCCTCCGCCAGCTTCACCACCAGAACGCCTTTTGAAAACAGCTTGATGCCCACTGTGTGTCCCACTGGGACCAGCGTTTGAGCGGACGCCAGCTCCGCCGCCGCCGCGGACACCAGAAGTCCCGCCGCCGTCACCAGCGCCGCCAGCAGAAGCGCCGCGCCGCTCCTGTGCCGTTCCGTCCTTTCATTCATTGGATCGCCCCTTTCTGAAGGACCGGACGCATCCGACCCTTCAGAAAAGAAGCCGGCGTTCGCGTTTTGAAATTTCACCGGCAAACGCATTGTCTGCAAAACCGCGCCGCTCCACCGGTGAAAAAAGCGGCGGCGCTGCCATGGAAACGCGCACCTGCGCCCATGCATCCGCCGCCGCCGGATTATCCCCGGAGTATTGTTGTGAATTTTCCATATATTGTATAATTATATTCTCATATTTTCCCATTCGCGCAAAAAACGGCCGGAGAGCAGCCTGCTCTCCGGCGGTTGGTTTATGGTCAGTCGTCCCGCTTGCTGAAGATCTTGAAGATGTCCTCAAAGGGATCGTCCTCCGGCTCCTGCGGCTTGGGATCGTCCGCGGCGCTCAGGGGCTGGGGCGCCTCCACGGCGCTCTGGGGAAGCGCAGGCTCCGCCGCAGCGGGCGCGGGCTGGGCAGCGGCAGCGGGCTTTTCCTCCGGCTGGGCGGCGGGCTTTTCAAAGCCCGTGGCGATCACGGTCACGCGGATCTCGTCTTCCATCGTCTCGTCGAACTGGGCGCCGAAGATGGTGATGGCGTCGTCGCTGACGGCCTCCTGCACCAGCGAGGCGGCCTGCTCCACCTCCTCCAAACCGATGTCCATGGAGCCGGTGACGTTGATGAGCACGCCGTGCGCCCCGGCGATAGAGGTCTCCAGCAGGGGGCTGGAAATGGCCATGCGGGCGGCCTCCTCGGCCTTGCCCTTTCCGGCAGCGCGGCCCACGCCCATGTGGGCAAGGCCCGCGTTTTTCATGATGGTGGTCACGTCGGCAAAGTCCAGATTGATGAATCCGGTGTCCCGGATCAGGTCAGAGATGGACTGCACCGCCTGACGCAGCACGTCGTCCGCAATCTCAAAGGCGTTTGCAAAGGTGATCTTCTGATCCGTGGCGTGCTTGAGCCGCTCATTGGGAATAATCACCAGGGAATCCACTTTTTCCTTCAGGTCGGCGATGCCCTGCTCCGCCTGCTGCATCCGGCGGCGGCCCTCAAAGCCGAAAGGCTTTGTGACCACAGCCACGGTGAGGATGTCCATTTCCCGGGCGATCTCCGCCACGATGGGCGCGCCGCCGGTGCCGGTGCCGCCGCCCATGCCGGCGGTGATGAACACCATGTCGGTGTCCTCCAGCGCCTTGGCGATCTGGCTGCGGCTCTCCTCGGCGGACTTGCGGCCCACCTCCGGGTCGGAGCCTGCGCCCTGCCCGTGGGTCAGCTTTTCGCCGATCTGGATCTTATAGGTAGCGCTGGAAACGTTCAGTGCCTGCTTGTCCGTATTGATGGCCACAAAGTCCACGCCCTTGGTGCCGGAGCGGACCATGCGGTTGACCACGTTGTTTCCGCCGCCGCCAACGCCGATGACCTTGATGTTTACAACGGCGTCCGGGCCGGTCTCCAATCCAAATGCCATATGCTGCCTCCTGCTGTCGTTCGTATCGGGAATCGCTTTTCTCCGTCGGCCCCGCCGAGCGGCGCGAATGAATCTAAAAATGCGCGGGACAAATGTATACTTTTTTATAATAAGCCACTTTGCCCGCCGGGTCAAGTGCTCCCGGGATATTTCCGCCGGTTTTTAACATTCACCCTTTGATGAACACGTTCTGTCCGTCGCTTCCGGTCATGCGGATGGTCCCCGTCTCGTTGGATTCGATCCGCCCGCTGTCAAGAATTGCCTGAAGTGCGCGCATTTTGTAGGGGTAGTTGGCGTTGTACGGCAGCTCCACGGTGAAGCGCTCCGCATAGTCCATCCGCAGCACCGTCAGGTCGTCCAGATGGATGGCCTGCACGTTTTGGAGCATATCCGCCCCGTCCAGCGCCGCAAGGAGGGCCAGCAGGCTCTCCTGCTGGTCGGCCCGCTCCGTCTCCAGCGCGATCTGCGTGGATACAGACGGCGCCAGAAGGCGGCATCCATCCAGCTCCGCCAGCTTTCCGGCATCGCCGGGCGTCCGCTGCTCCACGATCTTGCCGTCCGGGCTGATGAGCCACGCGGAGCCGTCCTGCACTGCGGCCAGCGCCGCAGCGCTCTCCGTCACGTCGATGGTCAGCGTGTCCGGCAGCTCCCGGTTGATGCGCACCGCCGTGATGTACGGCAGCTTTTTCAGCAGGTCCTCCGCGATGGCGTACTTGTTCAGCAGGAACAGGTTGTCGCCGATGCGCAGGCCGGTGGCGTCCACGATCTCCTGCTCGGAGTAGCGCTCCTCGCCGGTGATGACAATGGAATCCACCCGGAAAAACAGCGTCAGCGCCGCGATGATCGCGCCGCAGATGGCCAGAACGGACAGCATTTTATAGAGGAAGCCGAATCTTCCCCTCCTGTGCCGGTTTCGATTTCTCCGTCTGGCCATCTGCTTTCTCCAGTCTGTTTCTATTCCGTCTCGGGCCGCTCCGCCCGGAAAATGTCCGCGCCCAGCGCCCGCAGCTCCGCGGCGAGGTCCTCGTAGCCCCGGTCGATGTGCTCCACGCCGGAGACCGCCGTCTCGCCCTCCGCCGCCAGCGCGGCCACGCACAGCGCCGCTCCGCCCCGCAGGTCCGCCGCCCGGACGGCCGCACCGTGGAGCCGCTCCGCCCCGGTGACCACCGCCGTCCGGCCCGAAACGCGGATGTCCGCGCCCATACGGGTCAGCTCATCCACATGGCGGAAGCGGTTGGTGAAAATGTTCTCCTCAAACACCGTCGCGCCCCGGCTGCGGGCCAGCGCCGCCATCAGCACGGCCTGCGCGTCCGTGGGAAAGCCGGGATAGGGCGCGGTGCGGATGGGCCGGACCGCCCGCAGCGGCTCCGTCCGGCGCAGGACGATCCGCGCCTTCTCCGCCCGCAGATCGCAGCCCGCCTCCCGCAGCGCCGCCGTCACGGTAGCAAGATGCTGCTCCCGCGCGCCGGTCAGGCAGATCTCGCCCCCGGCGGCCGCCGCGGCGCAGAGATAGGTGGCCGCGGCGATGCGGTCCGGCATGACGGTGTATTCGCAGCCGTGGAGCGGCGCTCCGCCCTCCACCGTCACCGTGGACGTGCCCGCCCCGCAGACCCGCGCGCCGCAGGCGCACAGATAGTTCTGTAAATCCTCGATCTCCGGCTCCCGGGCGGCGTTGCAGATGGAGGTGACGCCCTCCGCGCCGCAGGCGGCCAGCATCAGGTTCTCCGTCGCCCCTACGCTGGGCAGGCTCAGGATCAGCTCCCGCCCCGCAAGGCAGGGCGCGGCGCACACCAGCCGCCCGCCGTCCTCCCGGATGTCGGTTCCCAGCTCCCGCAGGCCCGCAAGGTGCAGGTCGATGGGCCGGGGGCCAAGTTCGCAGCCGCCGGGATAGCTCAGCTCCGCCTGCCCGCAGCGGGCAAGGATGGCCCCCAGAAAAATGGCCGAGGAGCGCATTTCCCGCATCAGCGCGTCGGAGATCTCGCTGCGGCACAGGCCGGCGGTGTTCACCGTCAGCGCGTCCCCCTCCCACCGGGCCTCGCAGCCCAGATACCGCAGGATGCGCACGGACGCGTCCACGTCCCGCAGCCGGGGGCAGCGCCGCAGCACCGTTTCGCCCCGGTTGAGGAGCGTTGCCGCAAGGATCGGAAGCGCGCTGTTTTTCGCGCCCTGCACCGCTATGGAGCCGGAGAGCGCCTTCGCGCCCCTCACCATGATCTGCGTCATATGTCCTTCCCTCCGCATAAAAAAGTGGTTCAACGACCCATCCTATGCAAAGGGACGCGGCGCGGGTTACACCAGCGCCAGCACCGTGTCGTAAATGCGCTGCGCGGCGTCCGGCACGCCCAGCGCCGTCATGGCGGCGGACATCTCCGCCCGGCGCTGTTCGCTGTGCAGGATCTCGCAGCTCTTTTGAAAGAGCGTCTGGCCGTCGGCCTCGCTCTCCAGCAGGACGCAGGCCCCGCCCGCCCGCTCCAGCACGCGGGCGTTTTTCTCCTGATGATTGTTCGTCACATAGGGCGAGGGCACGATCAGCGCCGGAACGCCCAGCGCCGTCAGCTCACTGATGGTGGACGCGCCCGCGCGGCACAGCACCAGATCCGCCGCCCGCAGCACCCGGTCCATATCGTAAATGTACGGCCGGACCTCCAGAGACGGATGGTCCGCGAGGGCCACACCCCGCTCCCCCAGCGCCCGCAGCAGCGCGTCGTATCCGCCGCCCGCGCCGTGGATGTGATGGAACGGCTCCTTGGCCGCCTCCAGCGCCAGAAAATCCGCCATCCTCTGATTCATGCCCGACGCGCCCAAAGATCCCCAGAACGAGACGATCAAAGGCCGCCCGTCCCGGATGCCCAGCTCCTGCCGGGCCTGTTCCTTCGTGCGGGTGAAAAAGCCGCCGCGCACCGGCGTCCCCGTCACCACCACCCGGCTGGGGTCGCGGTACTGCTCCCGGCACGCCTCCACGCTAACCATGATCCGGTCGGCGAACCGCTCCAGCAAACGGGTGGTCAGCCCCGGGACCATGTTGGACTCGTGGATGGCTGTGGGGATGCCCGCCTTGGCCGCTGCCTTGACCATGGGGAAGCTGGCGTAGCCTCCCGTGCCGATGACCAGCTGGGGCTGGAACCGGCGCAGGATGCGCCGGGCCTCGTGAGGCGCCCGGAGGTAATTCCCCACGGAGATCAGGTTGTGCCGGATCTCCGCCGGTTTGAACGAGCGGTGCAGGCTGGAGATGTGGACCGTCTCAAAGGCGTATCCCGCCTTGGGGATCAGGTCCTTTTCCAGTCCCCGCTCCGCGCCCACGAACAGGATCTGCGTCTGCGGTGCCCGGTCCAGCATGAGCTGAGCCACCGCCAGCGCCGGGTTCACGTGTCCCGCCGTCCCGCCGCAGGTGAAGATCACCCGCTCGGGTGTTTTTCCCATATCAACACTCCCTCAAAAGGTCTGTCACAGCTTCATCTGCCGCGAGACGCTCAGCACGATCCCCATTTCCAGAAGCTGGAGCGTCAGCGCCGTGCCGCCGTAGCTGAAAAACGGGAGCGACACGCCTGTGGTGGGCAGCAGTCCCGTTACCACGCTCATGTTTAAAAAGGTCTGGAACGCCAGCAGCGTAGTCACGCCCACCACCAGAAGGCTCCCGAACCGGTCCCGGGCGTGGAGCGCGATCCAGTACCCCCGCAGGATCAGGGCCGCGAACAGCAGCATGATGACCGCCGCGCCCAGCAGGCCCAGCTCCTCGCACACGATGGAGAACACGAAGTCGTTGTGCTCCTCCGGCAGGTACATGAACTTCTGTCGGCTCTTGCCCAGCCCCACGCCCAGAAGCCCGCCGGAGCCGATGGACAGCAGGCTCTGGGCGAGCTGATAGCCGTCGCCCCGGGCGTCGATAAACGGGTCGTGCCACATGGCGATGCGGCTGGCTCCGTATCCGGCGATGCCCACGACGGCGTACATCCCCGCCGCAGCAGCGGCCAGCGCCCCGGTGACCCAGCTCCAGCTGATGCCGCCCACCAGCATGATGGCCGCGCCGGCGCCGAGGATGAGCAGCGTGCCGGAGAGGTGCGGCTCCAGCATCATCAGCCCCGCAATGAGCATCAGGATCATGGCATAGGGCAGAATACCGTACCGGAAAGTCTGCATCCGCTCCTTCTTTTTGGACACCGTGTCGGAAAAGTACAGCACCACCGCCAGCTTCGCCACCTCGGAGGGCTGGAACTGCAGCGCCGTGCCCTTCAGGCCCAGCCAGCGGGTGGCGTGGTTCCGGGTCAGGGCGAAGGGATTGTGGGGGATGACCACCAGCACCAGCAGGATGATGGCGAGAAACAGCAGCGGCTTCGCCGCGCCGCGGAAGCGCTGGTAATTGATCTTGCCCACAAAGGCCATGGCCGCGACGCCCATGATGGCGAACACGCCCTGGCGCGCCACGTAATAGGTGGGGTTGCCGTCCTCGTAATAGGCCCGGGGAAAGCTGGCGGAAAAGAGCATGATGAGACCGATGATGGTCAGCATCATCACCAGCAGGCAGAAGGGCAGGTCGATGGGGCCCTTCGCCAGCTCCCGGCTCTCCTGCTCCCGCAGCAGCCGCTCCTCCCGCGCCTGCTGGCGGGCCAGCAGCTCCTCCCGGCTGACGGCGGGACGGCGGACGCTGCTGAAGCCCCGGTCTCCGTCCCCCCGGGGGCGGCGGGACCGCGCCCTGCCCTTTTCTTCCCGGATCACCGCCGACTCCCCCTTTCCGGCACGTGCGCGCCGCAAGCCTTAAAATTTACCCTGAAGCCCCAGCCACGCCAGTGCGCAGCCGATCAGCGTCACGGCGGAAAACACTGTCACCAGCTTCGCCTCGCTCCAGCCGCACAGCTCCAGATGGTGGTGCAGCGGCGCCATCTTGAAAAACCGCTTGCCGTGGGTCAGCTTGAAGTAGCCCACCTGAATGATGTCCGAGAGCGTCTCCGCGATGTAGATCACGCCCACCGGGATCAGCGCCAGCGGCACGTCCAGCGCAAAGGCCAGCGCCGCCACCGCGCCGCCGAGGAACAGGCTGCCGGTGTCGCCCATAAACGTTTTGGCCGGGTGGTGGTTATAGACGAAGAACGCCGCAAGGCCCCCCGCCAGCGCCGCGGAGAACAGCGCCGCGCCGTGCACCAGCGTCAGTCCCGCCGCGGTGAAGAACACCATCACCACCAGCGTCACGCTGCACGCCAGCCCGTCGATGCCGTCTGTCAAGTTGACCGCATTTACACAGCCCACGATGACAAAGGCCGCGAAAATGAGATACACGATCCAGTTCACCGTCAGCGTCACGTTGAAAAACGGGAGGTACAAATCGTTGGTCAGCAGCCCCTCATAACGCATCAGACTCAAAAATACCACCGCCGCCGCCAGCTGGAGCACGAACTTCTGCTTGGCGGTCAGCCCCTCGTTCTGGTGCTGGCGGACCTTGCGGTAATCATCCACAAAGCCGATCAGGCCGAACACCAGCGCGAAAACATACACGTACAGGTGGACAAAGCGGCCGCCGAGCATCTCCCGCCAGCCGAGGGCCAGCACGGCGATCCCCGTGCCCAGAATGAACATGATGCCGCCCATGGTGGGCGTACCCGCCTTTCCGGCGTGCCACGTGGGGCCGTCCTCCCGGATCTCCTGTCCAGCCTTGAGCCGCCGCAGCTCCGGGATCAAAAATTTTCCGATGATGAGTGTCGTCAGAAAGCTGACGACCGCCGCCAGCCAGATGGAACTGTCCATACCTTGCCTCTTCCCCGGCGCCGCCGGGCCTTTCCCTTTTCGTTCTCTTGAAATTTTCTATACAGTCTGTATTTTGAATCTACCGGAATACAGGCTGGATTCACTTTTTGCCGTTCTCCCGGGCCAGATAGTCCGCCACGATCTCCCGCTCGTCCATGTGGTGCTTTTCGTGGTTGACCTCCTGATACGTCTCGTGGCCCTTGCCGCACAGAACGATCACGTCGTCCTTTTGAGCGTGGTCCATGGCGTAGTGGATGGCCTCCACCCGGTCCGTCACCACGGCGTAGGGCGTATCGGTGCCCTTCATCCCCTCCAGGATCTCGCTGATGATGGCGTCCGGGTCCTCCGTCCGGGGATTGTCGGAGGTGACCACGGCAAAGTCCGCGATGTCCGCGGCGATCTTTCCCATCTTGGGCCGCTTGGTCCGGTCCCGGTCCCCGCCGCAGCCGAACACCGCCACGGTCCGCCCCTTTGCAAAGCCCTTCACCGAGGTGAGCACGTTTTCCAGTCCGTCCGGGCTGTGGGCGTAGTCGATGAGGACGGTGTAATTCTTTCCCGGCGTGGGGACCACCTCCACCCGGCCCTTCACATGGGGGACGCGTCGCAGCGCCTCGGCGCTCCGCTCCAGCGGCACGCCCAGCTTCAGGGCCGCCGCCAGAACGTCCAGCGTATTATATACCATAAATCCGCCCGGAATGCCAACCCAAATTTTTACCCGCTCCGTTTTCGTCACGGCGGTGAACGCCACATGGTCCGCGCCCAGCTCGATATCCTCCGCCCGCAGGTCGGCGTCCGCCTTCTCCGCGTAGGAGAATTTCTCGCAGTCCGCGTCCTTCAGCAGCCGGGGCGACCACGGATCGTCCGCGTTGTAAACGCCCACGGCGCAGTTTCGGAATAGGACGGCCTTGGCGTCGCAGTAATTCTCCATGGTCTTGTGGAAGTCCAGATGGTCCTGCGTCAGGTTTGTAAAAATGCCCACGTCGTACCGGATGCCGTGGACCCGGCCCTCGTAAAGCGCGTGGGACGAGGTCTCCATCACCACGTGGGTGCAGCCCGCGTCCAGCATCCGGCGGAACAGCTTCTGCAGCTCGAAGCACTCCGGTGTGGTCCGCTCCGTGGGCAGGACCTCCTGCCCGATCATGTTCTGATTCGTGCCGATCAGGCCCACCTTGGCCCCCGCCTCCTGCTCCAGAATTGCCTTGAGCAGATAGGTGGTGGTAGTCTTTCCGTTGGTGCCGGTGACGGCGGTCATGACCATGTGCTCCGCCGGATGGCCGAACCAGTTGACCCCCAGCATGGCCAGCGCCCGCCGGGACTGGCGCACCAGCACGTAGGGGATATCGCTCTCCGGCGCCCGCTCGCACACGGCGCACACCGCCCCGGCCTGACGCGCCTTTTCAATATATTGGTGTCCGTCCATGGCGTAGCCGCTGATGGCCACGAACACGTCTCCCGGCCGGGTCTTGCGGGAGTCGTAGCTGACGCCGGAGATCTCCAGCTCCCCGTCCGCGTGAAGCTCCAGCACGTCCGCGCCGGCAAGCAGTTCCTTCAGTTTCATCTCTAAGCACGCCCCTTTTTCCGTATTGGCATTCGCTTCTTTTCAGTATATCCGCCCCGATTTGCAAAGTATACGGAAGAACGTGCTCAATACCATGCAAAACCTGTCAGTCCGCGGTCTTTCCCTGCGCGCCGAGCTGGACGGTGACCACCGTTCCGGCCGGGACCTCCGCGCCGGGGGCGGCAGACTGGTTCAGCGCGTACACATTGCCGCTGCTGGCGGCGGTAGCTCCGGAGACGCGCATGATAAGCCCTGCGTTGGTCAGCGCCGTGTTGGCCTGCGCCGCGGTCATGCCCACCACGTTGGGGACGGTGCAGGGCGCGTCGGGCTTCTCCTCGCCCAGATAGAGGATGATGGCCGCGCTGTTGGGGACGATGGCGCCGCCCAGCGGCGTCTGGTCGGTGACGGTCTCGCCCTCGCCCACCGTGCGGCAGGTAAAGCCCATGCCGGTGATCTTCTCCCGGGCGGCCTCCGCGGTCATGCCCACCACGTTGGGAACGGTCACGTCCGCGCCCACCATCTCCTCGGCGGTGTACTCCGGCTCCACGCCCACATAGGGCAGGATCTCGCCCATGACGGCGCTGGCCGTGGGGGCGACCATGTTGCCGCCGGAGACGTACACGCCCGTGTTTCGGCTGGGCGTATCCATGGTGATGAGCATGATGATCTGGGGATCGTCCGCCGGGGCAAAGCACATGAACGACACCACGACCTCTCGGTCGGGGTTGCCGGTCTTATCCGCCGTGCCGGTCTTGCCGCCGATGCGGTAGCCCGCCACCTGACCGTTTTTGCCGGTGCCGGACGCCACCACGTACTCCAGGCACTGGCGCACGGTGGCGGAGGTCTCCTCGCTGACCACCTGACGGACGGGAGTGGAGTCGTGCTGATACTTGACCGCGCCCTGCGCGTCCACCACCTGCTCCACCAGATAGGGCGTGCGCAGATAGCCGCCGTTGATGGTGGCGGCCTGCGCCCGGATGACCTGAAGCGGCGTGACGGTGAAGGTCTGGCCGAAGGCGTAGGACGCCAGAGAGACCACGTTGGAGTTGAAATCCTTCTCCCCCGCGAACATACCCACCGTCTCGCTGATCTCGTCCACGCCGGTCTTTTCCATCAGGCCGAAGGACTTGAGGTACTGATAATATTTCTGGGTCCCGATCTTCAGGCCCATGGAGATGAACGCCGGGTTGCAGGAGTGGCCCGTGGCCTCCATGAGATTCTGGAGGCCGTGGCCGGCGTGGTTGGAGCAGTTGATGGCCTTCGGCCAGCCGGGGACGGTGATGGAGCCGGTGCAGTTGAAGGTGGAGCTGAGATTCACCAGCCCCTCCTCCAGCGCCGCGGCCAGCGTGATGGGCTTGAAGGTGGAGCCTGGCTCATAGGTGTCGCTGATGCAGCGGTTGCGCCACTGCTCGCCCAGCGCGGCGTTGACCGTCTTGCTGCGGGCGGCGGCATATTCCTCGCTTCCTTCCGTCAGCCCGGCCAGCGCCTTTGCCAGCGCCGCGTCCGTCTGGGCGGAGAGGTTTTTATCGTAGATCGTGAACGGGTCGTTCAGGTCAAAGGTGGGATAGGACGCCATGGCCAGAATGCCGCCGGTGTTCACGTCCATGACGATGCCGGCCCCGCCGTGCTTCGCGCCGAATTTGTCCACCATGGACTCGATGCCCTTTTCCAGACAGGACTGCACGCTCACGTCCAGCGTCAGCATCAGGCTGTCGCCGTTTTCCGCGTCGTAATACTGCTCGTACTGATAGAGCATATCCTCGCCGGTGTTGGTCTTGGCGGTGACGGTCAGGCCCTCCGTCCCCTCCAGAACGCCGTCGTACTTGGCCTCCAGCCCGTAAAGGCCGGTGTTCTCGCTGCCCACGAAGCCGATGACCTGAGACGCCAGCGTGCCGTAGGGGTAATAGCGCTTGGAGTCCGCGTTGAGGAAAATGCCGTGCAGCCGCGCGGGCGTTTTGGTGGGGTCGCTGAGAAGGACGGTCTTGCCGTCCGCGTTCACGGTGGTCAGCGGGTTCCCCTCCGCGTCGATCTCGCCGTTGATGAAGCGGCGCACCTCGTCGGCCGTGTCCTGTTCCACCTTGCGCTTGAGTTCCACGTACTGGAGATTCGTCTTGCCCATCTTCTCCAGAACGGCGCTCTCGTCCAGCTCCAGAATGCGGGCAAGGCCGCGGGCCACGTACTCCTTATCCTGCGTGTCCTTGTGGTTTTCGATGTCGTAGGGAGAGATGCAGACCGTCTCCGCCGTGGCGGAAACGGCCATGATCTCCCCGTTTTTGTCGTAGATCGCGCCGCGGGACGCCGTGACCACCGCGCTGCGGGTCTGCTGCGCCACGGCCTTTTCCTGAAGCTCCTCGTGCCGGACGATCTGAAGGTCATAGAGCTTGAAAAGCAGCGCGGCGAACACCGCCACGCCCAAAAGGCCCATCAGCAGCACGGTCCGCCGCCGGATGGTCTGGTTGGCCCAGCGGGCCGCGTCGCTTTTTCTGCGCTTGTTGGTCATGTTCTCCTCCCACGCGGGCCGCGCGTTACATGATTCAGGGAGCAAGAAGGAGCGCGTCTCCCTCTTACTCCCTCTTGTTCACTGTATTGCGTCTCAGTCAAAATATTCCACCACGGCGTAGACCCCGTGGTTCAGCGAGGACATCAGCCGCTCCAGCAGGCTCTGCTCCCGCTGCTGATAGACCACGGCGGAGTCCTCGCCGCTCAGGTCCAGATAAAAGACCTGCCCGCTGCCGGGCTTTGCCATTCCGGCGGATTCCGCCGCCTTTTTCACCGTGTCCAGATCGAACATCCGGGCGTATTGGGCGGTGAGGGTCACGTTTTCCGTCTGGAGCCTGTCCAGTTCCTGATTGAGCGACACCACGTCGCTGGACAGGGCGGTGAGCTGCACGTAGCACAGCAGGGTCAGCACCGCCAGCCCCGCCGCCGCCAGAAAGCCCAGCGCGGCAAACACGGAGAGGCGCTGGCGGGGACGGACCTGCTCCTGAGACACGGACTGCACCTTCGGCGCAGCCGCGGCCTCCTCCCGCCGCCGGGGAAGCTCGCCCGCGTGGGAGAGCTGGCGCTCCCTCAGCTCCCATTCCAGATCGTAGGCCAGATCGCCGTAGGTCGCGTTCGTCCGGTCATGGCGCAGCTTGCGCGCAGCCGAGGCCGCCATTGCTTCTCCCCCTCTCCTTTGTGCATTGCATGGATCATCCGGCGCCGCGCAGGCTCCCTCCCGCGCTTGGCCGCGTTACTTCTTCAAAACCACCGGCTTGCCGTTCCGGTCCAGCAGCGGCGTGACGCCCGCGGCGCAGCCGACGCGGTGGAACAGGTAGTGAACGCCGGTCTCCCGGTCCACCCAGATCTCCGTCTGGGCCGTGGAGTCCTGCGCGTAGATCTGCTCGAACCTCTGACGCATACCGTCCGCCCCTTTCCGCCGCGCGCAAGGCGCGTCCTTATCCGCATTTTTCCGCCGCCCGCAGCTTTGCGCTCCGGGCGCGCGGGTTTTCCGCCAGCTCCGCCTCGCCGGAGACAATGGGCCGCCGGGTCAATATCTTCAGCTTCGGCTTCTTGCCGCACACGCACACCGGGAACTCCGGCGGGCAGGTGCAGCCCTGCGCCTGCGCCAGCATGGCCCGCTTGATGATGCGGTCCTCCAGCGAATGGAACGTGATGACCGCCAGCCGTCCGCCGGGACGCAGCGCCTGCGCCGCGGCCTCCACCATCGGCTCCAGCGCGTCCAGCTCGCCGTTAACGGCGATGCGGACAGCCTGAAAGCTGCGCTTGGCCGGGTGCTGCTTTTCCCGCAGCGCCTTGGCGGGCATGGCGGAGCGGATGATGTCCACCAGCTCCAGCGTCGTCTCGATGGGACGCCGCGCCCGCGCCTGAACGATGGCCCGGGCGATGGCGGGCGCATAGCGCTCCTCGCCGTAATCCGTGAGGATGCGGCGCAGCTCGTCCCCGCTCCAGCCGTTCACCACCTCCCGGGCAGTCAGCGGCGCGGAGGTATCCATCCGCATGTCCAGCGGCGCGTCGTGCATATAGGAAAAGCCTCTCGCCGCGTCGTCCAGCTGGGGCGACGAGACGCCAAGATCAAAAAGCAATCCGTCCACGGCGGGCGCGCCGCAGTCCTGCAGGATCTGCGCAAGCTCCGAGAAGTTGCCCCGGACCAGCGTCACCCGGTCCAGCCACGGTGCCAGCCGCTCCTGCGCGGCGGCGATGGCGGCCCCGTCTCGGTCGATGCAGATGAGCCGGCCGGTCGTCAGCCTCTGGGCGATCTCTCTTGAGTGCCCTGCACGGCCCAAAGTCCCGTCAACGTAGATCCCGTCGGGACGGATATTCAGCGCTTCGATGCTCTCACGGAGCAGAACAGGCTTGTGTGTATATTCCATATCAGAAATCCAGCTCTTCCATAGCCGCCAGCATGTTGCCGCTCTCCAGCTCCTGACGCTCCAGCTCCTGCCAGGTGGCGGTGTCCCAGATCTCCGCCCGGGAGCTGACGCCGATAACGGACACGTCCTTTTTCAGATGGGCGTACTCCCGCAGCTTCTGGGGCAGCAGGATGCGGCCCTGCCCGTCCGGCTCGCACCGGACGGCGTTGGAAAACAGCGGGCGCAGCGCCCGGGCCTTGGAATAGGGCAGCGCGTCAAACTTTTCGGTCAGCCGCGCCCAGCTCTGCTCCGAATAGACGGTCAGGCAGGGGTCGGGTCCGATGGTGACGTAAAAAACGTCCCCCAGCTCCTCGCGCAGCTTGGAGGGGATGGCAAGGCGGCCCTTGGCGTCGATGCTGTGCTGATTCGTGCCCGTCACCGGCGCCGCCCCCTTTTTCTCTCGTTTCTGGGAGGGGGATGGAGTTTTCCACCACCGGTCACCTCAAGTCACCACTTTTCCCCACTCGCATATTTGAGTATAATCAAAAGCGCATGGAATTGCAAGAGGTTTTTTCTGAGCATTCCCAGCGAAAAATGCCGCATTTTGGCGCTTTTCCACAGTTGTTTTGAATTTTCAAACGCATGTTCCACTTGGTTGCATCCGTTGACATAAAAAGAAAAAAAGTTCCCCGGCACAAGATGTTGTGTCGGGGAACTCACATTTTTTCCACAATACCAATATGTGGAGCCGCGTCAAAAAATTTTTGGCTGTCCCTTGTGATTTTTCACAAAATTTCAGGACCGGCCCTGATCGGCGGCTCCGCTCTGCTCGGCGGCCTCCTCGTCCAGCTTGCGGCGCTGCTCCTGCATCTTGGCGGCGGAGGCGCTGCGGAACCGGATGCGGGACTGCTTCACCTCGTCCAGCGCCATCTGGATGGCCTCCTCCGTCCGGGCGAGGGCGTCCTCGGCGTATTCGTTCGCCACCTGATAGAGCCGCTTGGACCGGGCCTCCGCGTTGGCCACGATGGACTGCGCCTTCTGCCGGGCGGCGGTGAGCACCTCGCTCTCGGAGACCTTGGACTTTGCCTCCAGCTCCGCCTGACGCATCATGCGGTCGGCGTCCTTTTTCGTGTCCTCCACGAATTTATCCCGGGCGGCCAGAAGCTCCTGCGCCCGCTTGATCTCGACAGGGAGCTGCGCCCGCAGCTCGTCCAGCAGATCCAAAAGCTCGTCCCGGTCTACCATGCTCATGTTGGGCTTGAGGGCCGGGGACTTGGCGTCCTCGATCTGCTCATAGATCATATCGATCAGGCGGTTCACGTCGTTTGCGTTGTTTGCCATCCGTTTCACGCTTCCTCTCTTTTCAGCTCGGCTCCGCGGAGCTGGCGCACCAGCGGCGCCACAGCCGCGGGCAGATACTTCTCCAGCGGCTGGCCGTACCGGATCATCTCCCGCGCCATGGAGGAGCTGAAGTGCTCATACTCCGCCGCCGCGGGCAGGAGCAGCGTCTCCAGTCCCGGGTGGATGGACGCGTTGATCCGCGCCAGCTCCCGCTCCACGTCCCAGTCCGTCGCGTTGCGCACGCCGCGCACGATGGCGTCCGCGCCCCGCTCCGCGGCGTAATCCGCCAGCAGGCCGGGCCACAGCTCCGCCTGAACGTTGGGCAGCTCCGCCACCGCCGCCCGCACCAGAAGCAGTTTCTGCTCCGGGGTGAACATCTGATTTTTCTTCGCCGCGTTGGGGCTGACGCAGACCCAGACCCGGTCGAAGCAGGCCGCCGTCCGCCGGATGATATCCAGATGTCCCAGCGTGATGGGGTCAAAGCTGCCGGAGCAGACTGCTGTTCTCATGTGGCCGATCCCTCGTTTTCCAATTCTCCCGCCCGGCGGTAGACCGTCAGTCCGATCCTGCCGTAGCGGTACGTGCGGCAGAGCCGGTACGGCTCCGCCAGCGGCGGCAGCGCCTTTTCCGCCGGCGCTTCTGCCGCAATTATACCATGCGGGCGGAGAATGTCAAACTGCGCGATGTGCTCCAGCGCCGGCTCCAGCAGGCCCGCCGCGTAGGGCGGGTCCAGCAGGATCAGGTCGAACTTCTCCCGCAGGGAGGCGAGATACTCCATGGAGTCTCCCGCAACGACCCGCGCCCGGCCGCTCAGGCCGGTCAGCTCCAGATTCTCCCGGATCAGCTTCACGGCATCCGCCCGCCGGTCCACGAATACGCACCGCTCCGCCCCGCGGCTGAGCGCCTCGATGCCAAGCTGGCCGGTCCCGGCGAACAGGTCCAGCACCCGCCGCCCCTCGATCTCAAACTGAAGGGCGCTGAAAAGCCCCTCCTTCACCCGGTCGGTGGTGGGACGGGTCTCCATCCCCTCCAGCTCTTTGAGCCGTCTGCCCCGTGCGGAGCCGGTTATCACGCGCATAGCAATTTGTCCTTTCGCCGTATTTCCGGGCCGCTCACACGTTGAAGCGGAAATAGATCATGTCGCCGTCCTGCACCACGTACTCCTTGCCCTCGCTGCGCAGAAGGCCCTTTTCCCGGGCCGCCGCCACGCCGCCGCACTTGACCATGTCGTCATAGGCAATGACCTCCGCGCGGATGAAGCCGCGCTCGATGTCGGTGTGGATCTTGCCCGCGGCCTGCGGCGCCTTCGTTCCCTTCTTGATGGTCCACGCGCGGCACTCGTCCTTGCCGTAGGTCAGGAAAGAGATCAGTCCCAGCAGAGAGTAGGAGCACTTGATGAGCCGGTCCAGACCGGACTCCTTCACGCCCAGCTCCTCCAGGAACATGGCCTTCTCCTCGCCCTCCAGCTCGGCGATGTCCTGCTCCATCCGGGCGCAGATGGGCAGCACCTGTGCGCCCTCCTTCTCCGCCAGCTCCTTTACCTGCTGGTAATAGCGGTTCCCGTCCAGATGGGTAAAGCCCTCCTCGTCGGTGTTGGCCGCGTAGATCACGGGCTTCAGGCTCAGCAGGTCGGACGTGGCGATCAGCGCCATGTCCTCCTCGCCGCACTCATAGGTCCGGGCGGACTTTCCCGCGTTCAGATGCTCAGCAAGGCCCTTGAACACATCCACCTCGTGGAGGAACTTCTTGTCGCCCTTGGCGGCCTTGGCCGCCTTTTCGATGCGGCGGTTCACCATCTCCAGATCCGCCATCACCAGCTCCAGATCAATGGTCTCGATGTCGCCCAGCGGGTCCACCGGCACGTTGGTGCCCGCGTCGGCCACCACGTGCATGATGTTCTCGTCGTCAAAGCAGCGCACCACGTGGACGATGGCGTCCGTCTCGCGGATGTTGGCCAGAAACTTGTTGCCAAGGCCCGCGCCCTGGCTGGCGCCCTTGACAAGGCCCGCGATGTCCACGAACTCGATGGCCGCCGGGGTCTTTTTGTCCGGCTGATACAGCTCCGCCAGATGGTCCAGCCGCTCGTCCGGAACGGCCACCATCCCCACATTGGGGTCGATGGTGCAGAACGGATAGTTGGCGCTCTCCGCGCCGGCGTTGGTGATGGCGTTGAACAGGGTGCTTTTGCCCACGTTGGGCAGGCCCACGATACCTAATTTCATAGTTTTCTCTATCTCCTTAAAAAGTCTTGATTTTCAAGGGCTTCCGGAATCCGGCGCGTT